>JASFVM010000209.1:0-5097 GCA_050049835.1 Gammaproteobacteria bacterium | reverse complement strand
TGCGGCAGATGCACTTATTTCAGTGTCCTGGGTAATTGCGTCACCACTGCCAAAGACATATGTGCCTTTAATGGCGTCAAACACAAAGCCATCCTTGTAAACATCCTTGAAATCGAGACCCAGCCGCTTTGGCAAATGCAGCAGGTTGAACAAACCAAGAAAGCGGCCGCCAGCACCCGGATCTATGTCAGTGAGTACTCCTGTTTCCAACTCAATCGTCGAATTACCCGATAGCGACTCCCAATTAAACCTGTATGGTGCTCCGGGCCAGCGCCAATGGAGCGTAGCTACCATTTTACTCCTGTCTACATATCTGGCATATCCCAGATGTTGAAGCATATCCCCCATATTCGGACTCGACAGCTTGAAACTGAATGTTGTTTCTTCGTCAAGGCGCCATGATCTTCTTAACCAGCTTCCCTTGCCCGTAACCTTAATACTGGGGTCGTCGATTCTGATTCTGTTTACAACCATTCCACGAGAATGGCGATCAGCCTCGATTTCCACATTTTTCAGCTTCCAGTCTCTCCATATCAGGGACTCCGCCTTTATGCGCAGCGAGGGAATGTCCGCCGCTTTCAATTTCCATTTACTGGCTGTGCTGCCATCGCCACTCATAAATGCAGACAGGTTTAGAAGCCTGAAATCAAGTTTTGCTGTCGAGGCGGCATCAAAATTCGCGTTAATATTTCCTTTACCACTGACTACGGGTGAATTCACATTAAACTGCCAGCTATCATCTTTATCAAATGTTATTTCCAGGTTTAACCGGTCCTGCGAGACAACTTTAAGTCGATGTGCACCATCAAGCATCTTGAAATTTATCGATACCGGCACCCGAGTGCCTGCCGGCTTCGATATGATATCTGAAACACCGATTTTGACATCTTCCAGCATCGATGATGCTTCAAGCATGATATTGTAGTCCTTCACCTTGTGTGGGATGTGCAACTCAACATTCCACAATGAATCACCATCAAGCACTGCAGGGTAGTCCCATTGGTACTTCCTTAACAAGTCAGCGACTTTGGCAGTTCCACTGATAGAAAACAGTGTTTCAGCCGTTGCTTTACCCTGCGTTGTTCGCACATCGATGCTGACCGGACTGCCATAAAATTCGGCGCGAATATTCTCTGCCTGCAGGCTCGTTGTATTAAAAAAGAGTTTGCCGTTAATTCCGGTTAACTGGTGATCACTCACCGGGAAAAACAGCTCATTATCCCTGAAGGTGATATCCCCCGTTGCCTGTAGCTTGCCTGTTTCCCGCAAGGCCTTGCCGAGCGGCACACTGATATCAAGATTAATCTCGGCCTGGCCGCTTGCCTGAAACTGCTCGACCACGCGTCCAAGTATGGGATCGAGCCCGCTGTTCCAGATATAGTGCTGCAGTTCATAGGCCGGCGCCTTGATATTGCCCTTCACTGCCAGCATCGCACTTCTGAGATCGGCAATATCTGCCCTTACCAGGGCGCTGGCCCCGCTGCTTTCATAACTACGCGCATTGTCTACAGTCAGTGATGCATTATGAAACTCTACTTTTGCAGATGCATTAGTTACGTCTGGCCAGCCATCAAGAAAATGCAGGCTCCCGCCTTCAACATCAAACAGCACCTGCATTACACCCTGGTGATCATCGAAAGGATAGTCGCTGGCATTACCATGAAAAATAAAGCTACCGGAAGGAACATGACCATCGACAAAGGCATTATCAAGCCATTCCACAAGTCCCTCAGATAAAATAGATGCGGGAATATATCGATAGGCCCGCTTGCCATTTCCGTTCTGGAAATCGCTTTGCAGATCAAGATAGACTTGCCTGTCGGAAGATATATCAGCGTGAAGCCGCGTTATTGTCTCGACGTCATCGTTCGTTGCATATAATGCCGGCGAATCCAGCCTGATCTTACCCTCGTTGACCTCTATCCCGACCTTGCCACTGACCTTGTCGATCTGGAGTGGCCATCTGAAAAAACCGCCTGAATCAACAACCACTTCGCTGGAGTCAAGCATCAGAACCGAAGTGTTACTATCGATTCGCACCTCACCGTCAAGCCCGCTAACCGCAACACCGTTGTCTACCAGATTTAAATCAAGGTTGCTGAATGCTGCGCTTAACTGGAGATCCGGATTTTCATCTTCAGTAAATATTGCCTCGAAATTAAAAACTTCGCCTGAGGGCACATAATCAACATATTTGCTGATCGCAGACAGGTCCACTGCTTCAGGAAGGACTTCAATCAGTGAAACCATGTCGAAAGGCTTGAAATAACTGGCAAGGATACGCCAGTCCGCCCCATCTTTTGCAACAATGATGTCTGATGTTGCGTTCCACAAAGCACCGCCCTTTACAACTTGCAAATCACGAATATCAAGACGCCAGCCCTGGCTCAGGGCACGCCAGAATATTCTTGTGTCAAGGCGGGATGCCTGCCATGTTTTTTTGCGATCTTTGATATTTGACAGCACCAGGTCTGCCGCCTTGAAATGACCGTTGAATTGGGTAATATCGGCTTTATTGATGTGCAGCCATATCTCCGCATCCAGCTTGCCGTTGCCGCGTATGAACTCCTTTATACGGGTCGTATTGGTCCAGTTGCTGAATATTAACCCGCTGCCACTTGCATACACCTGAGCTTCCAGGCTGGCAAAATCCCTGAGGTCACCGTTGATTTCGGCCACCAGCCTGAATCTCTCACCGAGGTCTGCAGGCAACCCGACATCAATGTCGACATATTGCGTTCCAAGATGGTTTTCAAGCAGTACGCTGGCGCCTTCAAAATCCATATTTCGACTATTGCCGGTATAGTCGCGCCAATGTATCCTGCTGTCGATAAGAGAAATGTCCGCGCTTAATACAATCTCGATCAGTTCTTCCGAATCTTTCGATGATTCACTCTCGTAAATCTCATAACCCTGGACCACCCACTTGTTGTTAGGATGACGCTCAATATAGAGCTCCGCGCCGTGCAAACTCACATTACCGACCATCGGCATCATGAACCTGATCGAGTCGATATAGGCAAGCGAAAAGTTGGCTTCGGTCAGGCTGATGAGCTTCTCCTTGCCATCTTCCTTGTAGATTACCAGGTCCAGCACCTTGAGCCGGGGCGTAAACCAGTGCATATCCGCATCGAGTGAACCAATGCTTACAGGAAGCCCTATCTGAGCACTGATACCGCTTTCTATTTCTGCGATATAACCAGTTGCATAAGGCAGCATGGCGCGCAGCACAGTGAAGGCGACAGCCAGAACAATCAGCATGACTGCCACAGAGGAAATCAGGCAGATACGGGTTTTTCTTATCCAGCCCATTAATGGATTTAATTAAATCAAATAGTGATGGGTGATGATGTGTATCACATAATCACGACATCGTATTGTTCTTGCGTAAACATTGCCTCTACCTGGAACTTGATCGGTATGGCAATGAAATCTTCCAGTTCGGCAAGACTGCTCGACTCTTCATCGACCAGCAGGTCGACCACGTCCTGCGAAGCCAGTACGAGCAGCTCTTTTGCATCAAACTGCCTTGCTTCGCGCAATATTTCCCTGAATATCTCGTAGCAGATAGTCTCTGCCGACTTGACAGTACCGCGTCCCGCACAGGTTGGACAAACAGTGCACAGTACATGTTCCAGACTTTCGCGGGTTCTTTTACGCGTCATTTCGACAAGACCCAGCGTGGATACTTCGCATACCTGGGTCCGTGCATGATCTTTTTCGAGGGCTTTTTCAAGTGCACGCAGTACTTGTCGCTTGTGCTCTTCTTCGACCATATCGATAAAATCGATGATTACGATACCACCAAGGTTTCTCAGGCGTAACTGTCTCGCTATGGCCTGTGCTGCTTCCAGGTTGGTTTTGAATATGGTTTCTTCCAGGTTTCTGTTGCCTACAAAGGCACCGGTGTTGACATCGATTGTTGTCATCGCCTCGGTCTGATCGATGACGAGATGGCCACCGGATTTCAGGTGAACTTTACGCTCCAGCCCTTTCTGAATTTCATCTTCAACTCCATGCAAATCAAATATCGGCCGTTCGCCCGGATAGTGCTCGATCACATCGGCAACTTCAGGCACATAGGATTGTGCGAACTCTTTCATGATTGAATAGGTTTCTCGTGAATCCACACGGATTTTCTCGAGGTCCTCGTCTACCATGTCACGCAATACACGCAGATAAAGCGGCAGGTCTTTATGCACTACAGAGCCCGCCGCAGCATCATTTGCCTTTTGATTTAACGCCTCCCACAATCGATTCAGGTATTTGATATCGCTCAGGATCGATTCACTGGTAGCAACCTCGGCGGCCGTACGGATAATGTAGCCGGCGTCTTCAACACGTTCATCTTCCGACAGCAACATGTGCCGCAACCGGTCCCTTTCCTCGTCGCTTTCAATGCGCGACGAGACACCCACATTGTCTGAATTCGGCATGAATACCAGGTAGCGGGAAGGAATGGTTATGTTGGTAGTCAGGCGCGCACCCTTGGTGCCAAGAGGATCCTTGATAACCTGAACCAGCAACTCCTGACCTTCGCGCAATACCTGGTTGATATGCGGCAGCCCGCCACCGTTGGTGGCCTGGCGTGCCTGCGCTACATCAGACACGTGCAGGAAGGCGGCACGATCAAGACCGACGTCGACGAATGCCGCTTCCATCCCGGGCAGTACGCGCGCCACCCTGCCCTTGTATATATTTCCCACCAGTCCTCTACTGCGGCGGCGCTCGATATATATCTCGTGAACCATACCGTTTTCCAGGATGGCGACGCGTGTTTCCTGGGGGGTGATATTAATCAGGATTTCCTTGCTGATAGACATTGTTATTATTCTTTTTAATGTAATTGTTAAATCCGGGAACGGACACCGCATGCCGATAGCAGGTTGGCAGTTTCGTAAACCGGCAGTCCCATCACGCCCGAGTAACTTCCATTCAGGTTAACCACAAAACGCGCTGCCAGACCCTGGATTGCATAGGCACCCGCCTTGTCCATGGGCTCGCCCGTTGCTACATAAGCGTTAATCTGTGAGCCGGTGAGTTGTGCGAACTCGACTTCACTGCTGCTGAGGGCAGACAATTCACGATTAGCGGTCA
>JASFVM010000208.1:0-5108 GCA_050049835.1 Gammaproteobacteria bacterium | reverse complement strand
CCTGCACTGGCAGATACTTATCGCGCTTATACTGGCTGTTCTGGTCGGTATTTTTGCCGACACAACGTCAACCCTGTTCGGTATTTCCCTCGACTCTGTTTTCAATTTCGTCGGTACACTGTTTCTGAACGCGCTGAAGATGCTGATCGTGCCATTGATCATGTCTTCGATAATCGTCGGCATGATGGAAATACAGCCGGAAACACTGGGCAGACTGGGCTATAAAACACTCATCTATTATGCCGCCAGCAGCCTGGTAGCCATTTTAATTGGCCTGCTTGTTGTCAATGTATTGCAACCGGGCATTGCCGAAGGAGAGCCGGTCAGGGAATTAGTAGGTCTTTCATCTGACACCGGCGAAATTGTAGAGCGTGTTGAAGGCAAGGGGTCCGGGGACCTGGCTGAAGTTTTCATTCGCATGATTCCGCCAAACATCGTTTCCGCCGCTGCCGAAGGTAAAATGCTGGGATTGATTTTTTTCAGCCTGTTGTTCGGCTTTTTTGTTTCGCGGGTTAAAGACAGGCCTGGAGAGACACTTAAGAGTTTCTGGAAAGGGCTGCTCGATGTCATGATGCAAATGACTGAATGGGTCATGCTGTTTGCGCCAATCGGTGTCTTTGCCCTGGTGGCCAATGTGTTGATGAACTCGGGGCTCGATGCCTTCAAGCCACTTGCCGTGTTCTTCATCACTGTGCTGATAGCGCTGGCAGCTCATCTGTTACTGGTGATGCCCTCGGTTCTCAAGTTTATTGCCAGAGTGAGTCCCGCTTTACACTTCAGAGCCATGATGCCGGCACTGTTGACTGCATTTTCAACCAGCTCATCATCTGCGACCCTGCCTGTGACTCTCGACTGCGTGGAAAATCGTGCGGGCGTCTCCAACAGGGTGAGCGGTTTTACCTTGCCTCTTGGTGCTACCGTCAATATGGATGGTACAGCGCTGTATGAGTGTGTAGCGGCAATGTTTATTGCACAGGCCTATGGTTTGACGCTGGATCTGACAACGCAATTTACCATTGTACTAATTGCACTGCTAACGTCGATCGGTGTTGCCGGCATACCTTCGGCCAGCCTGGTGGCAATCACGATTATTCTGGCATCTATCGGGCTTCCAGCCGAGGCGATTGGCATGATTCTGGTCGTCGACAGGGTGCTGGATATGTGCAGGACAGCAGTAAACGTATTCAGTGATTCCGTTGCAGCTGTCACCATTGCCCGTCTCGAGGGCGAGGAAACAAAGCTGGGCTAGTTATCAGCTACCAGTTGCCAGCGACCGGATATTGCACCTTGCATAGCGACCATACACCATCAAGAATATGCGCAGCTGATATACCTGACAGTGCAGTGGTAGAAGTTATATCTACTGGTAGCTGCCTATTCTTTCGTATTTCCCATCAGTCCGGCTGTATGATAGCCGGCGTCGACATAGACCACTTCTCCCGTAATGCCACTGGCAAGGCTGGAACAGAGGAATGCGGCGGTATCACCGACTTCTTCGATGGTGACGTTGCGGTGTAGTGGGGCGCTCTGCTCGACATGGTCGAGAATTTTACTGAAGCCGGAAATACCTTTAGCTGCCAGCGTTTTGATCGGGCCTGCAGAGATCGCGTTCACGCGGATGCCTTCCGGGCCTAGCGAGTGCGCCAGGTAGCGCACATTGGCTTCCAGACTGGCTTTTGCGAGTCCCATAACATTATAGCCGGGGAATGCCCTGACCGCGCCGAGGTAGCTCAGCGTCAGTATCGCGGCATCTTCGCGGTTTTGCATCATGTGGCGTCCTGCTTTGGCGATAGCGGCAAGTGAATACGAACTGATGTCGTGAGCCTGGTTAAAACCTTCGCGGGTCAGATTATCGAGGTAATCGCCTTCCAGCATCTCCTTGGGGGCAAAGGCAACGGAATGAATAATGATGTCGACTGATTCCCAGAAATCATCAAGGTGTTCAAATACGGCCTCGATTTCCTCGTCTTTTTCGACGTCGCAGGGTATTACGATGTCAGAATCGCATTCGCCTGCAAGCTTCTCAACGCGTTCACGCAAGCGTTCGCCCATGTATGTGAATGCCAGCTCGGCACCTTCGCGATGCATGGCCTTTGCAATTCCCCATGCTATTGATCGATTACTCGCAACCCCGAATATAAGTGCGCGCTTGCCACTCATAAAACCCATATCAGTTACTCCCCAATTAAAAAGTGCTGTAAACTTGTATGCCCAAATGTTACGGGGATTATACAGCGAAAAGCAATAATATAAATCATGCAGCGCTGGTTACGTGTTTTATTTCAGATTTTCTTAATTGTTCTTCCGATTCTGCTTCAGATATCTGAAGCCCGGGCTGTTCCCGCAATGGGGATGGGTTACGAGCCAAAGTATCCGCCCGACTTCAAGCACTTCGATTATGTTGCGCCCGGAGCGGAAAAGGGCGGCGAGATCATTCTGTATGGACTCGGTACTTTCGACAGCCTGAATCCATATCTGCTAAAAGGGATATCAGCTGAAGGACTGGGCTCACTGGTGTTCGAGAGCCTGCTGGAAAAAAGCCTTGATGAACCTTTCAGTATGTATGGACTGATCGCTGATGACTTTTACGTTGGTGATGATGGGCTCTCGGTCACATTTCATATCAATCCGGCAGCGCGATTCTCCAATGGCAGGCCGGTGACAGCGGAAGATGTCAAATTCTCATTCGACACACTGATGAGCAAGGCGGCACACCCGCAGTTCAGGGTGTATTACGGTGACATCGAATCAGCAGAAGTCATTGATCGATTGACCGTTCGCTTTTATTTCAAGAACAGAAACCGCGAGCTGCATATGATCGTTGGTGAAATTCCGATTTTTTCAAAGGAGTGGCTGGACTCGGCAGCCTTTGATGAAGTTGATGATGTGCCGCCAATCAGCACAGGGCCCTATCTGGTAGACAGCTACGAGCGTGGCCGCTTCATCCGCTATCGCAGAAATCCGGATTACTGGGCGCAGGGCCTTCCGGTACGCACAGGCATGTATAACTTCGATACGGTTACCTATAAGTATTACAAGGACTCAACCATTGCGCTTGAAGCCTTCAAGGCCGGCGAGTTCGACTTCTTTTTCGAGAACTATTCAAAGCGCTGGGCGCGCTCACATGTCGGTCCCAAGTACGATTCCGGAGAAATACTGAAGACCGAGCTGAAACACAGTAATAATGCCGGTATGCAGGGCTTTGCCATGAATACCAGGCGTAACAAGTTCAAGGATGTACGTGTACGCAGGGCATTGACGCTTGCTTTTGATTTCGAGTGGTCCAACAACCAGCTTTTCTATAACCAGTATGAACGTTGCGACTCCTATTTCAGCAACAGTGAACTGGCCGCTACGGGTTTGCCGCAGGGTAAAGAGCTTGCGCTGCTTGAGGAATTCAGCGACCAGCTGCCTGCAGCGGTATTCGAGGTGGAATGGCACCCGCCAACGACCGACGCAGAGAACACCCTGCGGGACAATCTGAGAAAGGCGCGTGACCTGCTCGCCGAAGCGGGCTGGACGATACAGGATGGCGTGCTGAAAAACGCTCAGGGAGAAGTATTTGAAATTGATGTTTTACTTGTACAAAAAGGTTTTGATCGCATCTTTGCACCCTATGCACATAATCTGAAAAAGCTCGGTATCGACATGAATTACCGTACTGTTGATGATTCATTGTATAAACGCCGGATGGATAATTTTGAATTCGATATGGTGGTAACCAGCTTTCCGCAATCCGTATCACCGGGTAATGAGTTGATGAATATGTTTCATTCCCGCGCCGCAGAAATGAACGGTTCCCGTAACCTGCCCGGCATTGCCGACCCTGTGGTTGATGCGCTGATTGAAAGAATAATCAATGCAGAGGACCGCGAACAGCTCGTTGTTGCTGCGCATGCACTGGACAGAGTGCTTTTACACGGTGAATATCTGGTGCCTAACTGGTACATTGACGCACACCGTATTGCCTATCGCGATAAATTCAACATGCCGCAAACCCTACCATTATATTTTGAGCCGGTATCATGGCTGCTCAAAACATGGTGGGCTAAAGAGAATAACTAGAACATGTTCGCATATATCGCAAAACGTCTGCTGCTGATGATTCCGACACTGGTTGGCGTCATGCTGATCACCTTTCTGGTAACGCAGTTTGTGCCTGGCGGCCCCGTGGAGCAGCTGGTTAGCCAGTTGGAGGGCAAATCCGCCCAGGGCGAGGCCAGTACCGGTGCCAGGGGGCTGTATCGGGGTGCGCGCGGCCTTGATCCCGAGCACGTGGAAGAAATCAGGGCATTATACGGTTTTGACAAACCGGTTCATGAACGATTTTTCTCCATGATGAAAAACTATCTGAGTTTTGAATTCGGCGAGAGCTATTTCCATAACCGTTCAGTTATGGAATTGATCATAGACAAGTTGCCTGTGTCAATCAGCCTCGGTATGTGGACCTTTTTTATTGTTTACCTGACCTGTATACCGCTCGGGATTGCCAAGGCCGTGAGGGATGGAAGTGTCTTTGATGTGGCGACCAGCACGTTAATTCTGATCGGTTACTCAATACCCGGTTTTGTGCTTGGCATCACCATGCTGGTATTGTTTGGTGGCGGTAGTTTCTGGGATATCTTTCCTTTGCGCGGACTGGTTTCTGATAACTGGGATACCTTGCCATGGTTCGACAAGATTCTGGACTACCTCTGGCACATGGTGCTGCCGATTACCGCATCAGTTATCGGCAGCTTCGCCGTGATGACCATGCTGACCAAGAACAGTTTTATCGAGGAAATACGTAAACAGTATGTGCTCACTGCAAGGGCCAAGGGCGTCAGTGAGAACGGTGTGCTCTATCGCCATGTATTCAGAAACGCAATCATTCCACTGATCACCGGTTTCCCTGCAGCGTTTATCGGTGCTTTTTTTACCGGCAGCCTGCTGATAGAAACCATCTTTTCGCTGGACGGGCTTGGCCTGCTCTCATACGAGTCAGTACTGAAGCGCGATTACCCGGTTGTGCTGGGTACGCTTTATCTGTTTACACTGCTCGGGTTGTTCGCAAAATTAATGGCAGACATCAGTTATGTGCTGATAGATCCACGAATCCACTTTGAATC
>JASFVM010000269.1:0-4015 GCA_050049835.1 Gammaproteobacteria bacterium | reverse complement strand
AGGCGACCTCCCATAGACCAAACCCGATTAATAAAACACTGATTATAAGCAGAGCTATACTGGCGAGTATATACATGAATGAAGTTACTGTATTGACCAGCCTGTTCGATATCTCTTGCTTCACATTTATATCCGGATTGTAATTTATTACTTACCGTAAATCACCCGCTGATCAATATAGCTTCTACATCATGCAGGAGTATCGATTTACGTCTTTACAGCTTCATATATTACTCTGTTAAATGATGTCAGGAATCACCCTTCTCCGGCGATCCAGTCACTAAAGAAGACATTTTCAATAGTATACGCGTGACGTGATAATTGAGTTCATTGAAATTTATCAATGCAAGATACAAAACTTTCTGCAAGTATGCCAGTTAACTGGCCACAAGACAGCCTGTTACGATATTCATTATAAAAGTCATGCGGCGGGATATGAGTGATAGCGTAATAAATTAAGCAAAGTTCAGGATCAACGACAAAGTGCAGAATATCAAAATGGCGGACAACAAGACAATTATTGACAATCCAGACATCGGCAGTCAGCGCCGGTCTGATCGTGTAGATGAAATGCGCGGATGGGACAAGAAACAGGGCCGACAGAAAGCCAGCGAAGAAGGCATTGAGCTTACAGACAGACACTGGGAAGTTGTGTATTGCCTGCGTGAATATTATCTACATAACGGTCCGGCCGAAAACGGTCGAGAACTCGGTGATATGCTTGATAGCAAATTTGCAGATCGTGGAGGTCGCAAATACTTACGTCATCTGTTTCCACGGGGTCCGGTTGCACAGGGTATGCATATAGCCGGACTGGAAGTTCCACCCCATACTCAAGATGAGGGATTTGGTACCAGTCGCTAACAACAAGCTGTCGCACTACAGTGATGCCTGAAGAAGAGATTGCAGACGGGTAAAAATATGGCTGATCAATATAATGTCACATCACTCAACTCATGGATGAGTTTGTCACCCATGATGTAAAACGATTTATTGTCAGCTGGCCGAACGGATTCAGGTTCAAGCCGGGACAGGGTGTGGAACTGACGATCAATCAGCCTGAGGCGGTGACAGTAAGCTCGAAAGATCTGCTTTCATCGAACCCGCTAACAGCGAAGAAATCAAGGTGTTGCCTATGGCTATACCGGAAAACGCCGGTACAGCCGCGCGTAATTTCCATGCAACGCCATCCAGAATCGGTGAGGTGGCAAACAGTATCGGTCCCGCGCACCTGGTTATTGCACACCTGTTGCTACGTTCCTTACATGATCTTGACACAAACATTGCCATGATCCGCAAGCGCTGCCCGGGCAAACTCACGGTTGCCACTGATGTCGCCTGTTCTGAGCCTGGTCCGCAAAGACTGCAATAAGCATGACCTGACAACATCAAGATACTACAATGCCCGTAATGAAATATTAATTCTCTACCAGGGCTAAACGCTTGCTGACACGTCGACGCATCTTTTTCGGCTTGCTTTGCAGTAACGCTTTCCCCATCTGCAGCGCTTGATTATAGAGCACATCCTGTTGCTGTCGCAGCAGGACACGGAATTCACTCTCAGCTACCGGACTTATCACTGTATCTTCCATTTGATCAAGCACGCCGCGTAACACATCGAGGTCATGATGATCACCCAGAACATCGCTCAGTTGCTTGAAGTCCTTGTGCCAGGAGCCGGCCCATGGCTTGTCCACATCCTTGAGCAGCTGAAAGTGATAGCGCAGATATTTGGTTCGCTTGCGCCAGTCATGCAATGTGTCCGGATCATGTTGTCGTTGTGCCCGTTTCCAGCCTTTGCGCGCACGGCGATATTCCCGCTGCAGCCCGCGTGCCAGTTCATCGGCTGATGCATTTGCCAGTGGCCAGTTTTCGACACTGGCGATCGAGTGTTCCAGTTTGGCCGCGACCTCGTTGACGCATTGCTGCAGATCCAGTTTGGAATGTACCAGGCGTTCACGTCGTTCTGAAATCTTGTGTCTCAAGGGAGACATGCGGGCAAACTCTACCTGCCGACCGTAAATCTCTTCCAGCATATCAAAGCTTTCCAACAGTGCCTGCGCATCTCGCACGGTTGACAACGAGCGCCCTGCATCCCGAAAGTGAACGTTCTCCTGCTGATAGATCTCCTTGCCCAGTGCAGGCCTGGCCATTCGTACCAGGCCGCGCAATCGTTTCATGCACTTGCGCGCTTCATGAATGCCTTTATGCACATCGCCGCCGGGAGGATTGATAAGCCGGCTGTGGGCAAGGGCTACCTGCTCAGTTGCAATCTGCCTGATATTTTTATCCAGTGCGGAATCTTGCTTGAACTCATAAGACATAGCCTGTTTACTCTTGCGGAACATACGATTATGCATATCAGCAGGTCGCTCTGGCCCATGTAGCATGCTGTTCTGTTTTGTGGATTAATGACAGCATTGAATTGCAGCATAACCTGATGGTACCTGCAGTATCTTTATATCATCTGGTGCTGTACTCGCCATTGATTTTTTTCAATAGTATTATCCCGGTTCATTGCCAGCTTTATGCTCCTCCATGGGGCCATAGCCACACTGTCAGCAACCCACCGATTGCGCTGGCAACCAGTGGTAACCCTACACGCATGCCGACGGCCCGGCCGCCTATAATTGTTGCCATGCCACCTTTCACCATACTGTTGACGGCAGCGGCGATGACAATTCCACTAACCGCAGTATTCAACAATAAATCGTCCTGGCTCATGCGAGCCAGTGAGAGCGTGATCGCATCTACATCCGCTATACCCGAAGCAGTGGCAAGCATCAGAACACCAATTTCGCCAAACCAGTTCTTCAGAGCCTGTCCGAGCAGCATCACCAATGCCAGCAATAGCCCGAAACTCAGCGCTGTTTTCAGTTCAAGCGGGTTTTTTAACGGCGATACCTTTTCGGTCTTTTTGTAAGACTGTTTTCGCCAGTATATTGCTGCGGGTAGATAGATCAGTAGAGACATGACAACCGCGGGCATGATCAGAGGGATGAACAGTCTGGAGTTGAGCACGCTCGCGATCATCACCATGCGTGGCAGCATCGTTCCACACGCGAGCAGTACCCCCATGGCCAGCATGGGAGCCAGCTTGTCGTTGCCGCGTGACATTCGTGAAAAATGCAACGTCAGCGCCGTTGACGATGCCAGGCCACCGAATAAGCCCGTCAATACGGTGCCGCGACGCGTGCCTGCGATCTTGATTGCAAAATAGCCAGTAAAAGAGATTGATGCAACCAGCACCACCATCCACCACATTTCATAGGGATTCAGGGCTTGCCAGGGTCCGAAACCCTGGTCGGGTAGAATGGGCAACAGCACGACCGAGATCAGCAACAGCTTGATACCAGCGCGCAGTTCGTCGACCTCCAGTGCGCTCACCCATTGATGAAGTACTGGCTTGTAGCTCAGCAGCAGTGTCGTCACCACAGCAAAAGCTGCGGCAACAGCTGCCTGGCCCATTACCGTCAACGCGCCAAAGACAAAGGTCAACAGTCCGGTGATGAGGCTGGTAATACCTGCATCATCTTCGCTGGAGCGAAAATTCACAACATATACCGTAGTCAATGCGCCGGCCATTCCGACAAACGCCAGCCCCAGAACCAGCGATCCAAGTTGCTCGGCGAGCAATGCTGTACCGCCACCCAGCAAACCGATCAGGCCAAAAGTGCGCACGCCGGCGACACGTTCTCCCTCCTGGGCTTCACGCTCCTTCCAGCCACGTTCCACTCCGATCAGTAGCCCGATGGCCAAGGCCACGCAGAGATGGTAAAAGACCTGCAGTTCCTCACTCATGCTGCACCAGGATCCATTGTGCAGGTTATGTGTGCTGAATGATGCAGGTTACCAGTAAGCTGCCTTTTCGCTGTTGGTATCGAGGAGTTCAAGCAGTGCCTCGCAGAATGCATCGAGATCATCGGGTTTACGTGAGGTAATAAGATTGTCATCCTCAACAACAGGCTGATCAACCCAGTGCGCACCGGCGTTGACAAGGTCGGTACGTACTGAA
>JASFVM010000207.1:0-5181 GCA_050049835.1 Gammaproteobacteria bacterium | reverse complement strand
GGTCAGCAGAACCGCCCATGAAGTCAGTGAATGCACAAAGACCTTCGATAGCATTCTGTGATGCCTTGCGGCTTGCTATGGTGTCACCCTTTTCAGCCACTGACTTGATAAAAGCATCAGCCTGGCTTTCCCAGTCAGCAACCAGCTCACCCGCCATGCGACGTTCAAATTCTGCTGCCAGATCTGGGTATGCCGCCTTGTAGGCATCGAATTTTTCATTCCACGCAGCCTCTGCGGCAGCGCCTTTATCCTTCGCATCCCAACCGGCATAGATTTCATCGGGTATTTCAAATGCGCCATATGTCCAGCCAAGCTCCTTGCGGGTCAGCTCGATCTCCTCTTCTCCCAGCGGCGCACCATGACATTCTTCCTTGCCGCCCTTGTTGGGTGAACCAAAACCGATGGTCGTCTTGCAGCAGATAAGCGTTGGCCTGTCAGTGACAGAACGCGCTTCTTCGATCGCGGCCTTGACTGCATCAGCATTATGACCATCAACATCGGCGACCACGTGCCAGCCATAGGCCTTGAAACGGCCCGGGGTATCATCGGTGAACCAGCCTTCAACTTCACCATCAATGGAAATGTCGTTGTCATCATAGACAGCAATCAGTTTGCCCAGACCCAGCGTGCCGGCAAGCGAACATGATTCATGGGAGATACCTTCCATCATGCAGCCATCGCCGAGGAAAACATAGGTATTGTGGTCAACGATGTTATGGCCATCCTTGTTAAAGTGTGCAGCAAGCGCCTTTTCCGCTATCGCCATGCCGACGGCATTGGTAATACCCTGGCCCAGCGGGCCGGTTGTGGTCTCGATACCCGGTGCATAACCGTACTCCGGATGGCCCGGTGTTTTTGAATGCAGCTGGCGGAAGTTTTTCAGTTCTTCCATCGGCAGGTCATAACCGGTCAGGTGCAACAGCGAATAGGGCAGCATGGAACCATGGCCATTGGACATGACGAAACGATCACGATCAACCCATTTCGGGTTGGCAGGATTGTGCTTCATGAAATCGTTGTAAAGGACCTCAGCGATATCAGCCATGCCCATCGGGGCTCCAGGGTGACCTGAATTGGCTTTCTGGACGGCGTCCATACTCAGTGCGCGAATGGCGTTAGCCAGCTCTCTGCGTGAAGGCATAATGCTCTCCATTAAAAGTTTTGAAACTGTAAGGCATCCCGGGCACGCCTGCGAGAGCTTGCCCGGGATCCGAAATTCTTAGATTATTCTTAATAAAATCAACAGGTCAGACATCCCCAACAGCACGATCTATACTGTGTCCGACGTGGCGAAAGGCGCGTATTTTCCCTCAATTCACCCGATTGGGCAAGCTGAAGAATTGATATGGGGCAAGGCCCGGGCTTGAGGGTCAGGCCGCTTCAGTCTTCCATTTGATTGAACAGCCCATGCTGGGGATCTGCTCCGTCGGCCCGTGGCCGGTTTCAGCAACCTGTTTCATGGCTTCAAACAGGTCGCGCCGGACATCTCCCTCGGCGGTCTCCTTGCGGCTGGCATCAAGGCGGCCTCGGTACTGCAGCTTGAGGTCCTTGTTATATCCAAAGAAATCCGGAGTGCAGACAGCACCATAGGCCCTGGCGACCTGCTGGTTTTCATCCAGCAAATAGGGAAAAGGGAAATCGTATTGCTGCGCAATCTTCTTCATATTGTCGAACGAATCTTCCTCATATTCTTCAGGGTTATTCGACATGATGGCAACGCTGTTGATGCCCAGATCCATCAATTCACGCGTATCGCGCACAATGCGCTCTCTGATTGCTTTCACATAGGGGCAGTGGTTGCAGATAAACATCACCAGCAGGCCATTTTCACCACGGCAGGCCTCGACATCCCATACCTTGCCATCGACACCGGGCAGGGAAAAATCCACTATGTCCTGATCAAATTCACATACAGGTGTTTCTAGACTGACCATACACGTATTCTCTCTGATTGTTACTGATCAACATAACCGCAGCTGACTTCTGGCCGGCCGGCGGCCCGACAGGGACATGCTACCAGCCCTGCCAATAAGTACAAGCAACCGGAAATTATTCTCGCTGCCGGGCTCAATACACCGAATATTCGGCAGACTGAAACGTCTAATCGTGAGCGGGTATTTGAATTGTTAGCGAACCATAACGCGGTAAAACAGTCTCAATTGTTCTATGATCATACCTGCCTCATTGATTAATTACCCACCAGCTGGAGGTTGCATAGATGATCACACCAGGACGGAAAATCATTGAAACCTGCGCGCGCAATCCCCATTAATATAGCTCTGACCAATAATCAATGGTAAAATGTCCGATTGGTTCGGCAACTTGCATAACATCACTGGCAACACATAAATGGCATCACAAGCAACTGAAAAAGCACAGAAATCACGTCTCAAGGTCCTTATAGCAAAAGGTAAGGAACAGGGTTACCTGACCTATTCCGAGGTAAACGACCATCTGCCGGAGGGCATCGTCGACCCGTCCCAGGTCGAGGACATCATCAATACCATTAATGACATGGGTATCACCGTGTGCGAAACCGCGCCCGAAGGTGAGTCGTTGATCCTGAGCGACAGCTCGGTGAGCGAGGCCGATGATGACACCACCGAAGAAGCTGTTGCCGCCCTTGCTTCGATTGAAACAGAACTGGGACGCACGACTGACCCGGTACGCATGTATATGCGCGAAATGGGCAGCGTCGAACTGCTGACACGCGAGGGTGAAATCGAGATCGCCAAGCGCATCGAAGAAGGCCTGAAGCAGGTTCTGGAAGCGCTCGCTACCAATCCGCACACCGTCGGCACCGTGCTTGAAATGTGGGAGAGCATCGAGGAAGGCGAAAACCGTCTCAGCGACCTGGTGGCTGATTTTCACAAGAGCGACGAAGAACTTGACCGCCTGGCGGCCGAAGCGCTGGAAAATGCCGCCAAGGAAGCCAAGCTCGCTGCCGCAGGCAAGGCCAGCGAAAAATCAGAACCTGTTGATGTCGGTCTGGACCCGGAAGACGTCAAAAAGCTGTTTACCAAAATCAAGCGCGCCCATACCCGGACGGTAAACACCGTCACCAAGGGCGATCCGGAAGCGATCGAGAAAGCCCGCAACTCCATGGCCGCCGCCTTCCTCGGATTCAAGTACACGCCGATTACAGTGTCACGACTGACTGCGGACCTGCACAAAACCATCGAACGCATCCGCATGCTCGAACGTCATATCCTGAGTCTTGCCGTTAATCGCGCACGCATGCCGCGCAAGATCATGATTACCACCTTCCCGCAAAACGAAACCAACGTTAACTGGATTGATGAATACTGCAAGGGTCACGAATACTCCCCTGCACTGGCAGAACTGGCCCCCGAGATAAAGATGACCCAGCAGAAGCTGGCTGCGCTGGAAAGCGAATACGGCCTCGGCATCTCTGAAATCAAGGAAATCAACCGCAAGATGTCGATCGGCGAAGCCAAGGCGCGCCGCGCGAAAAAGGAAATGGTCGAGGCCAACCTGCGCCTGGTGATTTCCATCGCGAAGAAGTACACCAACCGCGGCCTGCAATTCCTCGACCTGATCCAGGAAGGCAATATCGGGCTGATGAAGGCGGTAGACAAGTTCGAATACCGTCGCGGCTACAAGTTCTCGACCTATGCAACCTGGTGGATTCGCCAGGCAATCACGCGCTCGATTGCCGATCAGGCCCGCACCATTCGTATCCCGGTACACATGATCGAAACCATCAACAAACTCAACCGCATCTTCCGCGCCATGCTGCAGGAAATGGGGCGCGAACCCACCCCCGAAGAACTGGCGGAAAAAATGGACATGCCTGAAGACAAGGTGCGTAAGGTACTGAAGATTGCCAAAGAACCGATCTCGATGGAAACACCGATCGGCGATGATGAAGACTCGCATCTTGGTGACTTCATCGAGGACCTCAACATCCTGTCACCCGATGATTCGGCCACCAGTGAATCACTGCGCGAATCAACCAAGGATATTCTGACCACACTGACAGCACGCGAATCCAAGGTGCTGCGCATGCGTTTTGGTATAGACATGAACACCGATCACACCCTGGAAGAAGTCGGCAAACAGTTCGACGTCACACGTGAGCGCATCCGCCAGATTGAAGCCAAGGCACTGCGCAAATTGCGTCATCCAAGCCGTGCAGAACACCTGCGCAGCTTTCTCGGCGACGACAATAGCTGACAAAATCTGAGAATCCGTTAGAATCACACACCCCGCTACTGCGGGGTGTTTCGTATAGGGATACTCAGATGGCGGCATAACACAAGATTATGCTGAGTTGATATATTGGGTAGCCAGCAAAGCTGCTGTAAAATCCTGCAAGAACTTGAATACCCCTATCTGGCAGGGGCCTGTGAGTGGGGTGCGTAGCACAGGGTTAGAGCAGTCAGCATAGCTGTGATAAATGCCCGCCAGAAATTGAACCCCCTATCTGACAGGGGCCTGTAGCTCAGTTGGTTAGAGCAGTGGACTCATAATCCATTGGTCGAAGGTTCGAGTCCTTCCAGGCCCACCACCTTTTCCCATTAAATTCAGTCACTTCGGAGACTTTCAGGCAGAGACCCGTGGACTATGTGTCCACGGCTCCTTACGGGCAGACAAAAGCTGTTCGGTCTGTTAATCCGTTTGTCCCTGGTTCGAGCCCAGGTCGAGGAGCCAACCTTTTCAATGAGTTATCGAGCCCCTCTCAATGTGCAGCACCATCCTCACCTTATTTGATGTCTATAATGATGTCATATAGAGGAGTATGCTCACCTGATCTCATATTGATTCATTGGATTTAATTGTATTTAATAGCCCTCTCTCAATAACCACTACTGGATCACGGGCAGCGAGTATGTGCGATGCAGAGGAGCTGGAAGCTTCTGGCAACACTAAATCAACCAAGGAGGGTGTAAAATAGCAGCGCTAACCTTAAAAACTCTAGACATTGATAAAAACTGCACTGGTGTACCGGACGGATCTAGCCACCCCCGTGTGCGGTGGTGTCGCGTAAATATCCGCGCACAACACGTAGGATTCCACATTGTAGGGAACAATCGGGACAGACCACGGTTTCCCGAGCGCGACAGCCATCATGAGTACCAGGGGAGAGCCTGCCTGGAGATGCATCGATCCCGGCGATATGCACCCCGAACATCATCTCATTATCTAAAACGTGAAATC
>JASFVM010000206.1:0-5199 GCA_050049835.1 Gammaproteobacteria bacterium | reverse complement strand
CCGCGCCTGCCGCAAACAGGATAACGGCTACGGTGCCCGCCTTGGTAGCGGCATGTTGTCGCGACAGTGCATCCGGCAATCTAACTAGGCCAATCGCTGCAATCAGGATAACCGCTATCCCGGTCGCACACAGCACCCAACCTGCCGATGACAGCATCAGTGATCCTCCTTCCGGGTTACCTGCTGATCAATAAGCCGTGCCCAGGCGATGGTGGCGACAAAACCGACCAGCGACAAACCAATAGCGACATCAAGAAATGCCGGGCTGCCACTCACCAGTGCAGCACAGATACTCAACACGACAGCAACAGCAAACAGCAAATCGAGTGCGATCACCCGGTCTGCGCGTGTCGGGCCTGCCAGCAGACGGTAAAAGCCCACCATGGCCGCCAGCACCAGTAACAGTACGAATGTATAGACAGGATTCACGACCGTTCTCCAAACAGGCGCTGCAATGGCAACAGGAAATCACGCCGGATAGCGCTTAATGTCACTTCGATATCATCACTATCCAGTACATGCAATAACAGTTCGCGACGCTGCGGATCGATATCGACTGTACTGGTTCCCGGTGTCAGGGTAACCATTGCCGCCAGCAATACCACACCGGTTTCATTCAAATCCTCATAGGCGAAACGGACGAAACCGCGGCGCGGCGCTTCACTGCAAGTCAGGATAATCCGGCTGGTCGCCCACGCCGATAACAGCATGGCACTGGCAAAATGCCAGAGCAGAAGCAGCAGTGCCGACAACCTGTTCATGGAGCGCTCACTCGCCACAAATGCGCTGTTGCTGCATCAGCATACTGAATCAATGGCTCCGGAAACAGACCCATTACCAGCAACAGCGAGGCCAGTACCAGCACAACCGCATAAGCCGGCGTGAGGTTCAGGGTTGTTGCAGTCAAGGCAGCACCCCGGGGATGCGGTTTCCAGAAGCCCTCGAGCCAGATCTTGACCATCGAGTAAAGCGTCAGCACACCAACCGCCAGCGCCAGCCCGCCCCAGGCATAGCGCCCCTGGACAAAGGATTCCTGTACCAGCATGAACTTGCCCCAGAAACCGGAGGATGGCGGAATACCCACCAGCGAGAAGCCGGTAATCAGAAACAGCACAGCGAGCAACGGCCGTGCCGGATACAGGCCGCCGATGCGGCGCAGATCATAATGGCCTGCTGTCCGCCACATGATGCCTGCGATCAGGAACAGCGCCGCCTTTGCCAGAATGTTGTGCACCATAAAGAAAACACCTGCCGAACCACCGGCCGGCGTTGCCAGCGCGACCGCCAGCAACAGGTATCCGATCTGGCTGACAATATGAAAGGCCAGGATGCGGCGCAAATCCCAATGATATGCCGCACCCAGCACCCCACTGACCATGGTCGCTACCGCTATCCAGCCCAGCGCTTCGTAAAACACCGCTGGCTGATCAACGAACACCTCACCCGTCAAGCGCAGCAATACATACACGCCCACCTTCGTTATCAAGCCGCCAATCAGTGCCAGAACCGGAGCAGGCAGGGTGTGGTAACTGGCCGGCAGCCAGAAGAACAACGGGAATGCGGCGGCCTTGAGCAAAAAGGCAGACATCAGCATGGCAACATAGACCGGAATCACCGCCTTCAGCTCCGGGCGTTCAACAGCCTCGGCCAGTCCGCTGAAGTTGAGCTGGCCTGTCGTTCCATAGAGCATCGCCACCGCAGCCAGAAACAGCAAGGTGCCAAACATATTCAGCGCGAAATACTTGAAGGCCGCTTCCTGGTGACGAAAGCCATCGTGCAGCACGAGCAGTCCGAGCACGGTAATCAACATCAGCTCGAACCATACATACAAATTAAACAGGTCAGCAGTGAGCAGGCTGCCACCAACAGCCGCCAGCAATCCGTGCAGCAATGGATGCAGCATTGCCGACTCGTCCGCCGCAACACCAATGCTGGTTTGATACACCAGCACACCCAGTCCAAGCACTGCGGTTATCACGACCATTAATGCGCTCAGCCGGTCGGCCACCAGCTCGATCGCAAACGGCAGTGGCCAGTCGCCGAGCGCAACAGAAATACGCCCTTCACCATCCACTTGCTGCACCAGCAACAACGAGCACAGCAGCAGCATGGCAGCACCGGCGATACTGAATACCTGCTGGATACGCTGGTGGCGTTGCAGCAGAACCGTGATGACCGCGGTGAACAGCGGCACCAGCAATGGACTTAATACCAGCATCAGTCCTCCAGCTCCGGTGGCTTGATGCCATCCCACGCAACAGGCTCCGCCGCATGCATTTGCCGCGTGTCGTCGCTGCCGGCTTCAGCACGAAGCCGGGCCCCGAGTACCAGTGCGAAACACAGCAGTGCGAAACTGATCACGATCGCTGTCAGCACCAGGGCCTGCACCAGTGGATTGGCCACAGCCGCAGCCTGTGCATCCTCGACCGTGGCCAGCAGCGGTGGCGTCAGTGAAGCGAAGCGCCCGGCGGCAAACACGACCAGGTTGATCGCGGCACCGAGCATGGTCAGGCCTATAACGACGCGGAACAGATCACGCGATAACGACAGGTAGACGGCAGCTGCGACAACAATTGATATAGATAGAAGCACCAGCAGCATCATGTCACCTCTCCCTGGTCACCCAGCAGCGCAAACAGGTATGTCGCAAAAGCGCCCCATACCGCCGCATAAACACCCGCATCAAACACGATGACAGTCGAAAGCTTTATTGCATTGCTGCCCAGCTCAAGGCTCCACCACTGGTGGGTAAGAAAAGGGCTGTGATCCCAGGCACCGGGGATACCACTGATCAATGCCAGTAAAACACCGGCAGCTGCGAGCGCTAATGGCGGCAATGGCAGATGGCGGCGAGCCCTGTCCACGCCATAGACGATCGCCATCAGCGCAGTGGCCGCAACCGCCACCAGGCCAGCTATGAAACCGCCACCGGGCGCATTATGGCCGCGCAGCAAAATCCACACCGATGCCAGCAGCATAAGCCAGTAGGCAGTACGCGCGACGTATTCAAGCATCAATGAACGCGCTGTCATGAGTCACTCCTGCGCTTGCGCAGGTTGCGCAACAGCGGCCAGGCAGCCAGGGCGGAAAATGCCACCACCGCAATTTCACCAAAGGTATCGAGCGCGCGAAAATCGACCAGAATGACGTTGACCACATTACGCCCGTGCGCCTCGGGCAGACTGTTCGCAGCGAACCATTCAGCCAGGCTACGATCCGCAGGCAGACTGAACATGTGCGCCAGCAAAATGAAAGTACCGATGCCCGCAGCCAGGGCAATAGCCGCATTCAGCATGCGCCGTTCCGGGTATCTTCCCGGCTCACCGTAACGGGACAGCACCGCGGCAGCGACCACAACCAGCACCGTTTCCACCATAAACTGGGTGAAAGCGACATCCGGCGCACCCGCAAACAGAAACAGCACCGCACTGCCATAACCGACCAGGCCGACCGCCATCAATAACGCCAGACGATTGTGGATAAAGGGTGCGGCCAATGCGCCGGCCACAATCAGCACAGCAGCAGCCGCCAGCGCCCACCCCTGTTCATAGTCGGACCATAATGCGGCCCAAAGCACAGACCAGTCGGCATCGCCGGCCAGCCATCCGCCAATACCCAGCAACAGCAATACCGCCAGGGTCAGGCGCATATAGCCAGCGAGATCGCCGTGCTGCAATACTTTCGTCTGCCAGGCGGCTACCCGGGGCAGACCTTTGAGCAAGTGCTCGAAGACGGCAGCCGGACCATAATGATCCAGCTGTGCCAGACCACTCAAATAACGATGCAGCCGTTCCCAGAACAGAAACAGGATAATACCGATGACGAGGGTAATCTCGGCCGCCGTGATGAAAGTACCAAACGAGTGATCGGCAACCAGACCACCAATGTCAGCACCTGGCGCCATGACGCGTGCCGCGTCCACTAACAGTGGATCGGTAAATGTCGGCATAAACTCGAATTCGAGACCAATGAGCGCGATCAGCAAGGGCGGTAACAGCATACGCCAGGAAACCTCGCGTACCTTTTTGAACGCAGGATTTACCGGCCCCCAGAAAACCCGGATTGCAGCCACTGCCGCCACCGCAACGGCGACACCGTTAACGAACAATAAGCCATAGCTCACTATCGCCAGCAAGTCCGTACCTGATTTCGCCGCACTGACCACATCCTTGGCGACGTAACCGAATGACAATGGCAGCCCCGCCATCGACAGGCCGGCGAGTATCGCTGCTACTGTGGTGAAAGGCATCTGGCGCCGCAAGCCCATCAAATGATCGATACTGCGGGTACCGGTGGCGTGATCGATATTGCCGGCAACAAAGAATAAAGGTGCCTTGTACAAGGCATGTGCAAACAGAAAGGCAATGACGGCCAGCGCGGCTTCCTCATTGGGCAGCCCGATCAGCAACACCAGGGTACCCAGCGCGGATACGGTCGATCGTGCCAGGATGCGTTTCAGGTCGCGTTCGCGCAGTGCCAGTACCGCCGCCCAGACTGCGGTAATGGTACCTGTACCGATCAGTGATATTTCCCACAACAGCAGTTCGTTGAAGGCAGGATCGAGACGGGCCAGCAGATAGATGCCGAGCTTCACCATGGTCGCAGAATGCAGGTAGGCACTTGCCGGTGTCGGTGCCGACATCGCGTTAGGCAGCCAGAAGTGGAACGGGAACTGGGCCGACTTGGTGAAACATCCGATAAACAACAGGACCAGTACAACAGGCAGCCGCGGGTCTTCTGTCAGCAGTGAGCCGGATGCCACAATGGCCTGCAGCGACCAGGTTCCAGTAATCTGGGCCAGCAGAATGAATGCTGCCAGCAGGGCGAGACCGCCACCAAGGGTAATGAACAGGGCCTGGCGTGCCGAGGCGCGTGCCTGGTCGTCGGTGTGTTTGAAACCAACCAGAAAGAAAGATATCAGGCTGGTCAGCTCCCAGCACAGAAACAGCAACAGCAGGTGATCAGCGCTGACCGCGCCGATCATCGCCGCCATGAACAGCAGCAGCAATACATAGAAACGACCGGCATTAGCGTCATGCGCCATGTAGCCACTGGCATAAACGAAGACCATGGTACCGATACCGGTGATCAAGACCAGGAACTGCGCCGACAGGGCATCGATATGCCAGTCGAGCCCGATACCGAGACTCGGCACCCACGCAAGCTGCAACTGCCAGGGTAAAGGAATTGAACTCAAGG
>JASFVM010000205.1:0-5204 GCA_050049835.1 Gammaproteobacteria bacterium | reverse complement strand
TCGAATACGCCGGCCTCTCCCGTTGCCTGCAAGGATTGCCATATAGCGCGCACACCGGCAAACACTCGGCTCGGATCTTCGTTATACACAGGCATCAGGATAGCTGTGCGGGCGCTATCAGGAAGCGGTGTTGCCTCATTTGCAACAGCAGTGCGGCGCCTCGCGAAGTAATCATAGCGCGTAAACAGGAGCCAGAAGCCGACAGACGCTGACCAGAACGAGCTCGCAATCCAGGAGATAAGTACCGCGTAGAAAAACAGCAGCAGGATTTCTAACGGCGTCAGTCCTCCACTGGCATAGGCTGCGTATAGCAGACTCATTGCAAACAGCGTGGTCAGAGCCACCAGCAACAGATACACGGTACGGCGCATGCCGCCGCGAATCCGACCGCTCGTTGACGGTGATGGCCGGGCGACACTCATGTGGAGCGTCCAAACAACCAGCGGAACGGGTTGAAGGAATGCAGCTCTATGCTCTGAACAGGCATAGCCAAAGGCGCTTCCTCAGGCATGGCCAGGGGCAAGGAAGCTGTGATCTGATCGCGCAAATGCTGATGTGTTTCATCATCCTCGTCGTGTCCGACATGTTCGAACAGCCTGTTCAGGTAATCGCTATATTTTTCATTGAGCAGCACCACCAGTATTTGTGCGATCTCTTTATGGTCACGCGCGGGGTCATAGTTAAAGATCGTCGCGACCCTTGCTTCGATAAGGCCGCGCATGTGTTCGACCGCTTCCTCAAGAATATCTTCGCTTGCAACCAGTCCGGTACGTGTCGCCAGTTCCTCGATAACACGATCTGTCCAGCGCGCGCGTGTTGCTGTGGAGCGAATCCCGAACTCACAGAGATAGGCGTTTAGCAAGACTTTGACTTTGCCCAGCAGTTCACTGGATGTGTTGATGTCGTTCAATGTTCCTCACTTCTCCACTGGTAAGTCCATGTTTCTGAGAGTACGTCCGTGCCTGAGCGGAGATTGCAGCGTAATTCAGCCAGTGGTTCACTGCCGGGCGTGAAGTCAAAATAAACACGATAACCCCTGGTGAACGGGTTGCTTTGTATCACTGCTTTGCCCGGGGTTCCGGTCGATGAAGATATATCGGCAACGATTGACGATGCATCCTTCAATTTGCCGAGTTGCTCACCGACGAAATCAATAACGAACTTGCGTTGCGATGACTTTGGCTCCGCGCCAGCACCGGTACGTGTGGAAACGCTGCGAGCCAGGCGCGGATCAATCCCGGGTTTATCACCAAATGTCAGCTTGTATTCAAAGGTGCGACTGGTGCCAGCGGTTGCGGATTCCGCCGGCACCCAGAAGGCGACAATATTGTCGTGATACTCGTCGTCAGTCGGTATTTCAACCAGCTCTACTGTGCCGGAACCCCAGTCGCCAATCGGTTCTACCCAGGCACCGGGGCGCTTCTGGTAGCTGGCTTCCAGGTCCTGGTAGGCACTGAAATTGCGCTCGCGCTGCAACAGGCCAAAAGCACGTGGTGTATCAATATGGAAATAACTCGTAGCCAGACGCAGTGGATTGTTCAGCGGTCGCCACAGGTGTTCCCCGTTGCCGGCAACAATATACAGGCCATCGGAGTCGTGGACTTCCGGTCGGAAATCGTCAATGTATTTTTGTGTGGTCTTGCCATGGTAGAACATACTCGTCAGCGGCGCCACGCCCAGTAATTCAACATCGTCACGAAAATAGAGATGCGCCTTCACCTCAATCACGGTTGCTGCCGCGGGTTTGATCACGAAGCGGTAGGCGCCACTAACACTGGGCGAGTCCATCAAGGCATAAACAATGATCAGCCTGGCTTTATGTGGCGGTTTTTCCAGCCAGAATTCCTGAAACACAGGAAACTCCTCGCCTTTAGCATGCGCGGTGTTCAACGCCAGCCCGCGTGCAGACAATCCGTAGACCTGTCGTCGCCCGACTGCCCGAAAATAACTTGCGCCCAGAAACGCAGCCACCTCGTCGAAATAGTTGCGTTTGTTAAGCGGATAATGCAAGCGGAAACCGGCAAAACCCAGGTCCCCGGGTACATCCGTGGGAACCGACAGGCGCCCGAAATCGAACATTTCCGGTCTGAACTCGACAGGAACAGGCTTGTTTTGCTCAATAATATTGATCAAAACACGTTCACCGAAAATGGAAGCACGCGAAAAGAACTGTACCTGGAACGGCAGGCGTTCCTTGAGCCAGAGACTCTGATCAGGCTGAAAACGAATGTCACGGTACTGGTCATAGTCGAGCGAGGCAAAAAATGCTGGCAGATCCGGTGACTGTTTCTTATAGGGTTCTGCAGCCAGCACAGCGGCGCGTTCCTGCACCATTTTGAAGATGGCTGATTCGTCCTGTCCTGACTCTCCGCCTGCGTGTGCTGCAAAATCGTAGCCGGCAGAGAATGCCAGAATTGCCCCGACGCTCAAAAACTCCAGATATTTGTTGTTCAACCAGGTATTAGCATTCATCGCTATACAATTGTTCTTTCTAATAATGACCGGGCTATTGTCACCGATATTGAGGGCAACTGGTAGCCTTGATTGTGTCGTCACGGGGTCTGAGCCGTTGATTTTTCTGAGTAACGGCTCTGACAGCTTTGATCAAGTGATGGGCGGCTTTGCCAGCAAATCCACCCGGACAGGCATCAGGAAACGTGCACCCTCATCGCCAAGGTGCTGTTCAAAGCGCAGCTTCACCAGGTCGTAAAGGTCCTTGTCGAGCGCGTGATTGGTGTGGGAGGCTTTGAGTATCGAAGTCTCAAAATCCGTGAAGTCTTCGAACTGCATCGGTGAATTGAAAAATACTTCATCGACCAGGCTGAATAACTTTTCCTCCACCGCCTTCTGTATCGTATTGAAAGCGGCTTCGCGGACCTGCTGCTCATCGTGAAACAAACGCAGAATTTCGTTGAAGTCGCCGGCAAAGACAGGTTCAGAGATATATAGATATCCACCCGGCTTCAGCACGCGATGGATCTCACGCATCGCCTTGTCCATCGAATCGACCGGTACATGGTGTAATGACTTGAACATGAAGACAACATCAACCGAAGCGTCAACCAGTGGAATGTCTTCCGCACCGGCGAGTCCGAATGTCACATTGGGTAAATCCGTAATCTGCAGATTCTTTTCATGGGCGATTTCATCGACTTCAAGCGCGGTGATCTTGCGCCCCGGCCCGCCCGTTGCAATATCGCGGGTGATCGCAGCGCTGCCGCAACCCAGCTCGAGGATATGTTTGCCATCGAGCGATATCAGCTGATGGTAGATCTCGGTTTCAGGACAGGTGATATCAATCTGGTCTGTGGCAATTTTCATCAATGAATCCGGTAGCTGAACAACGGCAGTGATTATGTAACAACACCGTCCCATATATCCAGTACCTGAATGCCTGAGATAAATCCGGCGATGCTGTCAGGCGCCTCCCGGTTCTTGAATATCGAGCTCGGCGACCAGCGGCAGGTGATCAGAAGCCTGCCTGGCCAGGCTACTGTTGTGCACCTGCAAGGTACTTACAACCTGTATCGGTTTGACCCACAGGCGATCCAGTGCGAACCATGGCCGTCGTGCAGGAAAGGTCGCCGGCGCCGGCATATGACCGAATATACGGTAAAGCCAGCGTAACGGCCTGCCCCATAAAAACCATTCATTCAAATCTCCCAGCAATATTTTCACCCTGGCGGATGAGTTCTCATGTAATTGCAGCAAGCGCCTGATCTGATAGCGCCGCTCGCCCGGTCGCAGGCCGAGATGGGTAGCGATAATCTGTATTCCAATGGTATCGATTTGCAGGCTCAGCTCGATCGCACCGCGCGGTTCGCGTCCGGGAACACTGATATCATGCAGGTGAACATGATCCAGCGGTATGCGTGACAACACGGCATTGCCATAATGACCACGTTCATCCTGAAAAGTAGTGCCCTCGATCACCTGTGCCTGCATCGTATCAGCGAGATATTCAAGAACATTACCGGGTATGCCGGATTCATAACCCACTTCCTGCAGGGCGACGATGTCGGCATCCAGTTCCTGCAGTACAGCGGCGATGCGTTCCGCGTTCTCGCGTCCGTCGACACCGATGGCGCGATGTATGTTGTAGGTTGCAATACGCATAGAACGGCTATGCCTGTTGCTCCCGTCTGGCTTGCTTGCGGCGCAGCCAGTGACGCAGGCTGACCAGTCCCAGCAGTAGTGCAATGATGACCGCGATCAGGACAATAATGCTGCCGGCATCCGGCTCTCGTAACGAAGCAACAATACGGTCGGCCAGGAAAGCGATACCGATCACACCGGGGATCATGCCGATGAAACTTCCAACCGCAAAATCACGCAGCCGGATGTCGGAAACACCGGCGATAATATTGATAACGGTAAAAGGTGCCACCGGAACGATACGTAACGTGATAATGGTAAGCACACCCCGGCTGGAAAGCATTTTACTGACGCGATTGACACGGCTGCCGGCAAGACGACTGACCGCGTCACGTCCAAGCAGATGGCCGACAGCGAAGGCGCTCAACGCAGCGAGCTCGGCACCAAACAGCGCGTAACCAGCGCCCCACCAGGGTCCGAAAACCGAGACAGTGGCAATGATCAGTAATGTGATCGGCACCACCGCCAGGCCACCAATGACAAAAGCCAGCAGTACCAGCACCGGCGTGAAGCGGCTTTCCTCGATCCATCGGGCAGTGGCTGTCAGCCGGTCGATATCGAGCCAGTCGGACAGGGGTGTCCAGCGCCATAGTGCGGCAAGAGCCAGTGCAGCAAGCAACAACATGCCAATCTGCAACGCATAGCGATAGGCGGGCTTTTGCTGCTCCGGCGTTATGACATAATCCAGGAACTCCTCGGGTTCGACGGGTTTTTCCGGATCGAGCAGTTTCGATTCCGGCACCCACTCATCGACTTCAGCCGGCAAATCGACTGATAACGGCTCAAGTGAACGATCGCCGCCACGCAGTGAATCAATGGCCGCTATCAGTGAACCATGTTTTGCTTCTGCCGCAGCGAGATCTTTTATTTCAACGCCCAGATGCTCTGCCAGCAGTTGCTGACGAAAGCCGCTGATGGCATCACCGCAATCCTGCGATGCAGTGGATTCGACAGCGAGGTCGCATTCAGAGTCCAGTCCCATGGAACGGTTGCTGAGATTGGATGAAGCGACGCGAGCGAAGCAGTCATCAACAATCATGACCTTGGCA
>JASFVM010000204.1:0-5219 GCA_050049835.1 Gammaproteobacteria bacterium | reverse complement strand
GAATATTAAGAACACACCCAGGAGACTCCAGAGGAACAGAATCAATGACAGGAATAACTCGATTATCCTGCCCTGGCTCCACAGAGATCGAAACGGATAAAAAAAGTCGTGGAACAGACTAAATTCTACGAGCAAAATAATGGCAATCGATCCTAGAGCGACAGTCTTTCTCATAAATCACACTGGAATCATATAGGGTGATGGTGGGTTCAATCTTCCTCTAGTTTAACGGACACTTTAAAACAGAGGCAAACGCCCCTGAGAAGGGGTCAGGTTCCCACCCTCAATAAAACCGGGCTATTCAGTCTGCCCCTTTTTTCACTCGTTTAAATAAAGGGACGTAGCGATTATTTAATGATCACTGTCCTTCTAATCGTGGTCTTCCACAGGTGGTTCATGGTATCACCACGCCATAAGAATCGTGGACAGACCCCAGTTTCTCAGTATGCTTTCTTTTAAAAAAGTGGTTTGAACTATTACACTTATTACACTTTTAAATGGATTGATAGTCTTGCGGCGCCACGAAGCAGGTATTGAGGGATTGCCCCAGCTGAATAATATGATAAGGATATCCAGGCAGATACGTCCTTGCACGTCCTGGCATAGCAACTCCTTTGCTATCGAATCCTTTGATTGTGGCAGCATACTGGAACAGCGAGATGTGCTTAAAAAATATTCTCGACGTCCCCTTAAATCAATTACGAATTCTCAAGATCTGGATTCCCGTCAATGTACTTCAAATTGAATTTGAACGCGGTGATCCTCCAGCAACCGCCTTCCTTCAGAAGATGAAATTCATAACTTCCGACAAACGTTCGGGTGTTCCGGTTGCTCTTATTCGGAAGATAGTGACTCGCGATTCCGTAGCAAAACGCATCAGCTTTCGTTCCACTGACGTCCACCAGGTAGTTTCCGGCCTGGTGGTGAATCGACCTGAGCGGTTTAAGTCCGGCGTCCCAGGCTGAGACAATCTCTTCAGGGGTCAGCTGCCCGGGTTCACCAGCACCCATGGACGACATATCGAACATCACGCGTGGGGCAAAGCAACTCCTCACAAGCGCCCAGTTCCGGTTATCGGTACCGACAAAAAGCCGGTTGATTGTCTCGACAACCTTCATCTGGTCGACGATCGTTTCAAGTTCGTTTGCCATGGGAGGTCATCTCCTGAAGCGTCTTGCGCTCTAATGTTAAAAAACAGGGTCGTGATGAAAACTGATTGGGCAGAACCAGGGACAGACCCCGTTTTTTCCAGTGATTTTCCGAGGCAAAGTATGAAAGCCGGGATATTTCAATCTGACCCCAGTTATTATTTTGGCAGTGGAAATGGACCGAGCAGTTTTTCATGCAGATAGCACCATCCCCAATCCTCGCCTGGTTCAAATGACTGTATTACTGGATGCTTTGTTTCTTGAAAATGCTCTGTTGCATGCTTTCCAGGAGAACTGTCACAACAGCCGACGTGGCCACAAGTTCTGCATATCCTGAGGTTAACCCATGCTAAGCCCTGCGCTATACATTTTTCACACACAGTTGAATTAGGGGCTGGCGCTGGACCTTCGATTAGATGCTCACATTCTTTTTCGTACATAGACCTCTCCTTTTTCTGTTGTACACACACAAATATACCTGACCAGAGAATAACCGGGTCACAGAACTTTGAAGCCCATCAGCGACAACAATGCGCAGTTAAGTTCTCTGGTACTGTGTCTGAAATAACAAGGGTCTGTCCCCTGTTGTTCCGCCCTTTAATAACCCGTTGACAGCATTCATTCTCCGGACGCGTTATTTATCCAGTCAAGCGTACGGCTTTCCAGATAACCATAAAAAGGGTTATAGCGCAGGCGCAATATCCAGTCCGTTGAAATTTTCAACAGTCCGCGCTCCCCCTGAATGGCTATTTTACCAAGGAAGATGAAGCCCTCCTTCCCGGGGTGATGTTGTCCATAAACCGGGTCGTCTGGCGGTATTGCCAGTGCGACATGGGACAACGATATGACACCTGATGGCCATGCAGTTCCCAGCATTCTGGTTCGCGTAGGCTCGGATGAAAAAGGCGCGAAATATTCACTGACCACCTGTATTGATTGCTCATTCTCATTGGTTACCAGGGTGACCGAAAACGGTTTGTCCGTAGTATTCAATACCCTGTTGGTGAAAGGCGCCGGATCCTCAATCAACATTTGCGACGTTACCGCAGCATGACGGTTGATATCAAAAAGTACCAGCTCATGGCGATCGGGTTGCAGGTAATTGAGCAGATTATCGATCACTGCATCAGTTGACACGGTTGCGTCAACCGTCGACTTGAAAACAAGAACAGGTGGTAAAACGATATCAGGCCCGGTGCTGGCTCGCTTTTTAACTCGACGTGCGACAGAACGTGTCAACGAGTAAACGACATCGGCCGCATTTGTTGCAAACGAGTTGTACTTGAATGGATCGAATTCCGACTCGATCTCTGTGTAGGACCAGCTGTCGAGACCTGGCAGGAAAGACAGGTTGTCAAGGAAACGGGCCATGCCTGCAGCCGGATGAATACCGAGTGCCGGCGAGATCAGTACCAGGCTGGCCGGTACTGGTGTACCCTTGCCTTCCAGTGCATCCAGAGTGAACTCGATGGCCAGCGGTGCACCATTCGAGTATCCAATCACGTGTACCGGCTTACCGTTTAATTGTTTGCCGAGATGCGACATCCCGATACTTACCGCGGCTGTCATATCACGATGGCGTATATGGCGCAAACCGGAGGGAATGGTACCGTGACCAGGCATACGCATACCGACAACCCAATAGCCCTGCTCATGCAGTTTCATCCCCAGTGTACGTAGCACATAGGGTGAATCGGACATACCATGAAGCAACAGAACGCCGCCGCGTGGTTTATCAGCGGGCAGCTCGAAACTTCGATTCATGTTGGTTGGATACTTGCGGGGATCTGCGTTGCTGCCGGCACTGTAGCGATTGAGTGACTGTTGCGGGCCTGTTTCAGTATTGGCGTAGATTAATTCATCCTGTTGTTTGAATAATCGTTGTTCAAGTTGCAGGTAATCATCCATGCTCCGGACTTCATTGGCTTTATCATGAGTAAACTCTTCAGTCAGCTCTTCCTCGTGCCAGATTTGCAACGGTGTGCTTGCACAGCCTTGTATAACAGCAACAAGATATAACGCCATGATACTCGCCAGTGTGCGTGCATGACCGGAAAGAGCATCCGGCTGTTTGCTGCGCAAGACCGGTGTTGCATGTCCTGATATGAATAGCGTTATTTTTCTGCTCAATTATGATTCTCGAACGTTAATGTGAGGATATGGCTGTTAGCTCACCTATGCTAACAGTGTCTTGCAGATGTTGAAACATCCCGGCGTTGAGCTTATAACACGACGTACAGATCCATCATACAAAAATCAGGATCACCTGGCTCAGGCAGAAACAGGGACAGACCCCAATTTTTCCAGTGATTTTCCGAGGCAGATTATGAAAGCCGGGACACTTCAGTCTGTCCCTGTTATACGAGGTGTGATCAAAAAATATTTGCTATGCCCCCCTTTTGTTCTTTTCGTACATAGACCTCTCCTTTTTCTGTTGTACACACACAAATATACCAGACCAGAGAATAACCGGATCACAGAACTTTGAAGCCACATCAGCGACAACAAAGCGCAGTGAAGTTGCTCTGGTACTGCGTCTGAAATAATAGAGGTCTGTCCCCTGTTATTCCGTTTTCTTTGCGGTAATGATGTGTGCGGTAATGTCGAAGATAACCGTCCCCTCGGCGGTGGCGTATTTGCCAAGTGCCGTCTCAGCTTCCTGCAATATGTGATCAATTAGCTCGTCGGTCAAATGCACTCCCATCACTGGCAACCAACCTCGCAATTCCGCCTCAACCATCATTCGGATGCTCGGAAAGCGCGCTTTACCGCTATGTGTCGCTATCTCCAGGGGAGCACACCCCGATTCCTCAAACAAGTTTTGAAGGTCTCCGTGACTACCCAGGACGAATGGCGCCTGCACGGCTTCACCCGCCAGCTTTCCAGCCAGTCTCTCAATAAGAGCCAATTCGGCTGAATATCCGGCAATATTCTCAATGGAGTCCCACACCGCTACGGTCAACCGGCCCGATGGTTTCAGTACTCGAAGCATTTCCCGAATCGACTCGTGACGGTCCTGAAAAAACATGAGGCCAAACTGACTGAGAACAGCATCGAAGGATTGATCCGGGAACGGGATTTTCTCTGCCGATCCCTGTTGCCAATCAACCGCAGGTGCAGCATCTTTGGCGACAGACAACATCCCTGGATTTGGATCAAGTCCGGCGACATAGCCGACTTCTCCAACTCGAGCAGCCGCTTCCCGCGCCAGTACACCGGTGCCACAGGCAACGTCCAAAACTTGCTGTCCAGGTTGTATCTGCGCAGCGTTCGCGACCGTTTCCACCCATTGCCCGAATAATGCCGGGACAAACAGTGCGTCGTATGCCATTGCAGCGTCAATCTGTGATTGCAATGTAGACTCGCTCATACGTTTCCTCTCTGTGCCGCCGAATGGCTGAACTGTGGGGTGACAAGGCCGTAATAAAAAGAGGTCGGTGGTAATTCAGTCTGTCATCAAATATTCTGGTTAGAAAAACGTGGTCTGTCCCCTATTGTCCTATTATTCCTGACTTTCTTGTCGCAGCAAAGCACCAGCCAGACACCGTCAGTCACTGAACAGATACCGTTCATCAATCAAACCTGAGTCCTTCTATGGCCCATTGGTTAAAATTATCTTCAAACTATTTATGCAATTTACTTTATTAGCTTTTGCTAATAGGAGGTTGGAAGCATGAATACGTTAAGTAAAGTAATAATGCCAGCTATTGTGATACTCCTTTCGGCTTCCAACAACATCCATGCCGATCAGGTTAAACCCTTGAGTGACATAATGAATACCTATTCATTCCAGAAACTCAGTCAATCCAGAGAATCTATTGATACCGATATGCAGTCATGCGAGCTGGATAATATCGCTGTAGTTACAATCTACTCAAGTACGGGTAAAGCCCAGGTTGGAATCGATGTGAAAGTCGATGGCAATCCTGTCGGCAGCTTGTCGACTCATTTCCCTGATTCGGGCCCGGAATGCAAAACGCCCAGTTCCGACGGGATTATCACAATTGTAATACCGGCTGGTAAACACACGCTCGAAGCTGAAAGCATCAACCTTATCTGGCCGGCTCATAC
>JASFVM010000021.1:0-16974 GCA_050049835.1 Gammaproteobacteria bacterium | reverse complement strand
ATGCATGGCCTCTCCCAATAGCGCTGTGAGCAATTCCCGCTGCAGCCGGATGTTTTTCTGAAGACTGGTTGTGGGCAAAGCAATATTCTCCTTGGGGTAATAGGGCAATGATCACAGGTTATGATACTTTAAATCTTATTGAAAAAAGAAGCAGAATACTAAACAGAACAGACTGCGAGTCGATGACAGCATACAGGAGTCGGTATGAGTACAGGATTCCGGGAACTACGCTGATACAAAACGGTCGTCTGATGAACGACAATAGTTATCAATGATGAACATTAATACACAGGAGATATGTCATGCAAGGTGACGAGAAAGTTATCAAGATACTGAACGAGGCTCTGAGCATTGAGCTTACCGCAATCAACCAGTATTTCCTGCACGCAAGGATGTATAAAAACTGGGGCCTGAATGCTTTGGGTAAACACGAGTACGATGAATCTATCGAGGAAATGCATCATGCAGATCTGTTGATCGAGCGCATCCTTTATCTGGAAGGGCTGCCCAGGATGCAGGATTTGAGCAAATTGCATATCGGCAAGGATGTGCCTGAATGCCTCAGTGGGGACCTGAAGCTCGAAGTGCAGGGCCATGCACATTACGTGGAAGCGATTGCATACTGCGAGTCTGTGCGTGACTTTGCTTCTCGCGATATCCTGCAAAAAATCCTCAATGATACGGAGGATCATATCGACTACCTGGAAACGCAGATCGAGTTGATTGACAGAATGGGACTTAAAAACTACCTGCAAACTGCTATGGGTGGTATCGAAGATTGACAGTCAGATGCTGAACTGTGACAACGGCAAGCTTTGTATCAGCAAAATGGCAGCTGCCGGGCCGAAGTGATGTTCTCGATAGTTGTATTGACAATAACGTCGATCAAGAGCGCTTCCTGGTTGTTCTGTGATATAAAAGGGCGTTCAGCTGGTTAAAGCATGATATTCATGAGGAAAACATTATGAGTGAAGAAGCGGTTGTTGCCAAAAAAGGCCCGTTTGGAGTTGTTGTTGAGAAAGGCAAGACTTACTGGTGGTGTGCGTGCGGACGCAGCGGGACTCAGCCATTCTGTGATGGCTCGCACAAAGGGACAGGTTTCGAGCCGGTCAAGTATATGGCGGATGATGACGTGATGGTCGCCTTCTGCGGCTGCAAGCGATCACGGCATAAACCGCACTGCGATGATACGCATATAGCTATAAAAGCAGGCTAGCTGTATAGATTTATTGTTTTATCATTGCCGCAAATATTTATCATCAGTATTTTACGGGAGAAATGATGGATACAAACAGTTTGATTATGGTTCTGGTTATAGGCGCCCTTGCTGGCTGGCTTGCGGGCAATATAATGAAAGGACAGGGTTTCGGTATCGCCGTCAATATTGTTGTCGGGATTATCGGCGCAGTAATAGGCGGGTTTCTGTTCAGCTTGATTGGTGTGTCAGCTGGAGGATTTGTCGGCTCACTGGTTACTGCGACAGTAGGCGCCGTTGCTCTGCTGTTCCTGATCGGACTGATCAACAAGCGCTAGGGCGGAAAAGTAAACCTGATTTGTTTAACCGGGAGCCGTCAGGGATGAAGCCGGGTCAGAGTTGTGGCTTGAGATCGATGAATATCTGCTGCATGCACCATATTCATGAACCGAAACCGACGGAAAATCCCAGATTCATAGCAATGCCGGGTTTCATGATCTGCAGTCGATACTGGTCCAGGTCCACTGTTTCCGTACTAAGGGGATAATAACCGATAATGCCGGCTTCAAAGTCGAACTGCAGTACTTGACGTGTGTAAAGTCTGATTTTGATGCCGGTTCCAGCCTCTGCCACCATGCTAGACACTTTTTCTGATTGTTGCCCCGCCAGTGTACCTTCATCAGCTTTCAGTTGTTCCGTGCGCTGGCCAGCCAGCAACGTCAAATAGGGTCGTATCCAGTTCGAGCGTTGCTCGCCATACCACTCGAACTCGACGCCAACTGCCAGTTGCTGTATATCGCTATAGACATTATAAATTGGCCATAATTGGTTTACAGGATGGTATACATCGAAGGACTGCTGGTATGTCGGTTCGCCGTAGTGCATTTCCAGGACAAGCGAAGTGAACGGCTGTCCCATAACTTCAGGACGGTATGCCAGTTTTCGCCGGTACTGAATTTCAGCTTCTACATCAGGTAACAATATATTCAGGGCGACAGTATTCTCAGCATGTGTGTAATGCCTTGCTGTTAGATGTTCATTTTCAAATGAAGTAAATGTGAGCCTGCTGTATGAGAGTTTGTCGCCGAGGCCCTGTGCTGTCTCAAAAACTATCGGCCCGCTACCAATGCCGAAAGTCAACGATGTTCCTGACTCGCTAATGGCTGTGGATTCCTGAACAAAATCAGATTCATAGTTTTCACGCCAGTCCTGTCTTAATCCTAACCACAGCTTCAGACTGCTATGGCGCGCTAATGCGCTGGCAGAGACAGAAGCGTCCCATTGGCTTTGCGTACTGACAAGGGCTGTTCCAGCAAGCCATAAGCCTGCTTTCCATGAACTGTTGTCATCAGTCTTCATAAGTTCATAGAGTTTCTGATAATTACCGTTGAGCCAGAATATGGCCATGGTCGTTTCCGTGTCCACATAGGGGTAATCATCAACGTCGTTGTTAGTTAGGCGATGGAACCCGCCCTGAATTCTGTTGCCGCCAAAGTCTCCGTAGCTGCGGATGCCTGCACCGGCATTAATAACACCCAGGTCATCAGGGCCTGTGTCTGTGTGATAGAGTTCATGCTTGATTGAAAGGCTTATCTGGTCGATGATGCCGGCAAAATCCCGTTTCACGGGATTGGGTTGTCCGGCAGTCAGAATGCTGTAGTCGATTACAATGCCGGTCCCGGGCACGATATCAAACTGAATGCCTGTTTGCTGGGTTCGATATTCGTCGGGTTCATGATCTCTTACCAGGCTGAAAAAATTATTACTGAGAATAAACGAGAAGTCGCCAAGAGTATGCGGCGGTAAGGATGCGGGTGCACCTGATATATCGCCAGCGATTGACTGTTCAGATAGAGTCAACAGTATCAATAAGCCGATTGAGAGCGTTGCGTGTCTGTTTGGCTCCGGCATCCTTCTATATATGCCTCTCGACTGAACGGTTCAGGTTGTAATATGTCCCATGCTAAATATTGAAATATTATGAAATCATAATATAACGGCGCGACCGGGCAAGCTTATTGATCAGTATATGTATTTTTATCTTAATGATGAAGCTGGTTGAATGTATGCATATGGTGCAATATTTAGTACTGGTGTACAGTTAGGGGCATACACATCAGTCGTACACGAGGCATCTGTCAGAAAATCATGGTCGAGCCAAACAGCGGAAAACAGTATTCAGGTTTACGTGCGTGGTTCAACAGGCTTTCGACAAGCAAGAAGGTTATCCTGGTCGTTTTTCTTATATGGCTTGCACAGGCGATACCGAAGTGGACCGCTGCTATCACCGCCAGTGACGAATTGTCGGCGAGAATAATGAAGGTCTTCATAACACCGCGCTGATAACCCTGTATATGATTCCACGGTATTTTTATGTTCAGAGTACTATTTATCGCATGCACTGTATTGCTGGGTGCCTGTTCGAGTGCGCCGCCAAGCAATATCACTGACAGCTGTGAAATATTCAGGGAGAAAGATGACTGGTACGATGATGCCAAGGCCAGCTATGAACGCTGGGGCGTGCCCATTCATGTGCAACTTGCCATTATCCATCAGGAGTCTCGCTTCAAGTACGATGCAAAAACAGAGATGGAATACTTCTTGTGGTTTATCCCTGTCGGACGCAAGTCATCGGCGTATGGCTATGCCCAGGTAAAGGATGAAACCTGGGACTGGTATATGCAATCAACGGATAACTACGGCGCTGATCGTGATGATTTTGATGACGCTGTGGATTTTATCGGCTGGTACGGAAGAATCAGCTATGACACTTTGAAAATCTCCAAATGGGATGCTTATAACCAGTACCTTGCATACCATGAGGGACATGGTGGTTATAAACGTAAAACCTACAATAAGAAGCCCTGGTTGATCGATGTGGCAAAGAAAGTCGACAGGCTCGCAAAAAATTATCACACGCAGCTTGCACGCTGTGAAGATGAGTTGAATTCCAGCTGGTGGTTCTGGTAGTAGATGAGAAAATAGCGGAATAGCGAGTGGTATTATTTGATGCGAAGTTAACAGATAATCGGAGAAGCATGGCAGATCTGAAAATACGGGTATTCAAATCAGGTGAGGAGCAGCCGGAAACGACGGTGACCATTCCCGGTGGTGTGCTCAAGCTGGCATCTGAATTAATTCCCAGGCAGGCGGCTGAAGAGCTTCAGGACAAGGGGATTGATTTTGACGAAATCATCAGGTTTTCAGCAAAGCCTGAAATCCACGGGACTCTCGTCGAGATCGAAGAACACAAAAAGAACGAGAAGGTGGTCATTTCACTCGAACAGGCACAGGGTAGCCAAAATCAAAATTAGAATATGAAAAATTCTGACAGAAAAGTTATTCGCGAAAGAGGCGGGAATGCTTAAAGCAACCGGTCTGGTTATTCTTGCAGTTTTCTCATTATCGGGCTGTTCAGACTCGGCAGTGAAACAGGAGGGTCCTGCTGATGTGACATCCAGTCCAACCGGGGCGAGTGTTTATGCAAATGGTGAAAAGCTGGGTATTACCCCGTTACACTACAGGCTGTACAAGGCGTTTCCCGCAGGATGGAAAGATATGATGTTTCAGGCACAGGGCGTGTTAATGGTAAAAATGGACGGCTGTGAAGATTATAAATTGAATGTCAATGATTATATTCTGAGTAAACCCATCCATGCCGAACTCAAATGTGATGGTGCCGACAAGTCGGTGCTCCAGGCGCCTGTACAGCAAGATACCGGAAATATTTCACACCAGCGGGCCATTTTCTCCCGGGGTGAAGTTGAAGCCAGGTTGAAGAAGCTTGAGTCTTTGTATCAAGACAGGGTGATCACGGAAGAAGAGTACAAAGCGACACGTAAACGGATTCTCGATGAGCTTTAAACAATGCTGTTAATGAACTGATACTGGAGTCGAGACTCCAATAACATGTGAGGAAGTATAGATGAAATTATGCATAAGATTTATCTGCTTTGCGCTTATTATAGTGCCTTTTACATCCAGTGCCGCGCAGAACCAGCCTGCAGTTGAAAAGCTTAGAAACGGGTTTTATGTTTCTGATGTTGACCTTGATGGCCGTGTTGTCAACAGATACGTTGTCGATACCAGGGCGCAGCTCTGTTTTTCATCAGGCGATGTAATTCCCTGTGATAATCTGAAATTGCGTGAAGAATGGAAGGATATAATCTCATGGTAGTAAAAAATACAAATCCTCATACCTTTCCTGATATATTAAATAACTCAACGATATGAACTTCTCAATGAAACCATTCCTGCTGTCACTTGTATTCCTGGTGCCTGCGCTTGCCGTTGCACACGAGACTGCTGATCATTACGACCGTGTTCATTTGAGCGCCAGTGCGCAGAAAAAGATCGAAAATGATACCGTCATTGCTACCTTGTATGCTCAGGAAGAGGGCAGTGACGCGGCGCAACTGGCAGATCTTGTCAACGAGCGCATCGCTGATGCCATCAACATCGTGCAACAACATGATGGGATCAAGGTACAAACAGGTAGCTACAGCACCACTCCTGTTTACCATAAAAACAAGATAACCGGTTGGCGTGTCAGGCAAAACATACGTCTGGAATCGCAGGATATGACATTAGTCAGTAGTGTATTGGGGAAACTGCAACAGACACTTGCCTTGCAGGCGCTCAATTTTACTGTTTCGCCGGAATTGAAAAACAGCACAGATGACGCGTTGATTGCAGATGCATTGAAGGTCTTTGAGCAGCGTGCCGGAAATATTGTCGCACAGCTTGGCCGCAAGAATTTCAAGATCGTTGACATTAATGTAGCAACCTCAGGTAATCATTATCCCAGGCGCAGTCATGAATTTGCAGTCATGGCCAGTGACGTGGCAGCGCCGTCAATCGAGGCGGGGGAGCAAACCCTGCAGGTCACGGTGTCTGGTCAGGTAGAGATGGAATGAGTTAACAGCCAGGAAAGCTGTATACTGAACCTGGCATGAAGCTGTTGTTAGCAAGCAAAACACCAGCCAAATAACAGAGTACTGCTATCTAATATGACTATTATGGAAACGACTGACGGCCTTATTAACGCGTACCTGCTCGATGGCGATGGGGGAGGCAGGCTGCTCGACTGGAGTGGTGTCCGCGGTTGGCAACAGCAGGATGGGCCACTATGGGTACACCTGGACTTCACTGATAATGCAGCACAACAGTGGTTACTGGAAGAAAGCGGGCTCGAGCGGATTGTTGCGGATGACCTGATCGCAGATGAGACAAGACCGCGTTGTGAGGTTCTCGCTGACAGTATGCTGATCAGTTTACGTGGTGTTAATAGCAACCCCGGTGCAGATCCGGAAGATATGGTCTCCATACGTATCTACGCTGACGGGCATCGCATCATTACGACCCGAAGACGCCGGCTGTTTTCCATCAGGGACATCACGGAGGCTGTAGAAACGGGGCGAGGACCTGCTAGTGTCGGAGAGCTGATTGCGGACCTGGCGCAACGCCTGATCGAGCGCATGTCGCAGGTGATCACCGGGCTTGATGACCGTATCGATGAGCTGGAAGAAGAAGTGCTCAAGGGTGCGGGCCGCGAACTGCGACATGACCTGCTCGATATAAGACGGGAAATGCTCAAGCTACGGCGTTATCTTTCACCGCAAAGAGAGGCCCTGTCGCAGATCCAGGCATGCAAGTGCGTATGGCTGAGCAGTGATGACCGGATGCAGATCAGGGAAGCCAACAACAAGGTGATTCGTTATCTGGAAGATCTTGATTCCGCCAAGGACCGGGCAAGTGTTGCTCATGAGGCTATCAGTAATCACCTGGCTGAAGAGATGAATTCACGTATGTATGTGCTTTCACTGGTTGCAGCACTGTTTCTTCCGTTGGGTTTCCTGACGGGTTTACTCGGTATCAATGTAGGTGGTATCCCGCTCGCCGAGAACCCGCATGGTTTCCTGGGGATAGTGGTAATTATCGTCGTGCTTGTGGCTATCCAGATCGTTGTTTTCATTCGCAAAAAGTGGTTCTAGCTGGTGCTGCACGGCTATCATTTGCAACCCTGACGATAGCCAATCATGGCAGACATCCTCGCGTTTAAAAAAAAGAAGCTGTCGGAAAAACACAAGGGTAAAACATTGTGCAAAAGTGGTTTTCATCGATGGAAAATCATCAAGGACAGGCAATTCGACGTAAAGCAGGGAAAGCTGGTGACGGTATACGAGTGCAATCGATGTGGGGCACAGAAAAATAAAGCGCTGTGAATCCATCAGTCCATGGAATTAATCCCTCAATAACGGGTCAGCAATTGTATATTCTGACCCTTTATCAGGGGCAGGCAAATCAAGCGGGAAAACCAATATGACCAGGGCCACGGAATACGTCAACCATATGTATTCGTTGTATGAAGGAAGAGCTGCCGTTACGGTGGGTGTTAACAATGAATTGAACAGTGTTCATCCATTCGTGTACGAAAATGATAACAAGGTACCCATCGGTCTGATTGCCTTGTCAGCGGCCAGTATTTCAGAGCCGACAGAGGTTGATGTCTATCATATCAGCGTATTTATACCAGGCAAGGGACAGGGGACCGAAATCATGAGGTCTCTGTGCAAAATCGCTGATGAATTCAAGGTGCGCTTATGCGTTGATGCCCGGGTCCAGCACAATGGAAATCAGGCTTTGACAAATGTTGATCTTGCAAACTGGTATCATAAATTCGGATTTACCGGTGACAGGATGATGTGCAGGGAGGTGAATGCTTGATCCAGCACGGATGTGAGCAGCCCTGTGATTATAAGTATATGATCGGCCCGGGATTCTGGCTGTTCCCGGATATTCTCGACGTGGGTACTGTCTCAACGGGCAACTGATGCCGGGATGAATTATTCAGAATGGAATTACAATGTTCTATATCGTTTATATCAGCATTGCGGTGAAGCCCCTGAATCATGATGATCTGTCTGCTCTATTAAAGCAGTGCTGCGACAGCAATCATAAACTGGGTATAACAGGAATACTTTTATATCAGCAAGGCATGTTCATGCAGATGCTGGAAGGGGATAAGCAGGCTGTCCTTGATCTGTACCATAGAATAAGTCGGGATCCTCGTCACACGGCTGTCCACACTGTGGTCGACGGGGAAATCGAAGAGCGCAATTTTGCTGACTGGTCGATGGGTTTTGTCAATATGGACAAGACTGGCGACTTGCCGGCATACGGTGATTTTGTTGACAGGAATCTTGTGCTGAGATCATTCGGTGATGACGCACAGGATGCTTATGAATTCATGGTCAAGTTTAATAAGCTCAGTCTGGCATCCTCTGATATTACCTGCTGAATACGTTTTCCCATCTAACTGCCTGCAGCCACCACAACCAGTGCTCATACAGTCTGGTCACTCCTGATAGATAAACAGACAGTTTTCCATACATAGATCATTATCTATATATAGATAATACTTTATTTATTTGTATAGAAGTATAGATTTTTCTAAGCTTCGTCCCATGTAACAGTGGCGGCAATCCATGCATTCGAAATCAAACACGGGATGAATTGTATGCCAGTCGAACAATATCCCTGGCTCAGCTGAAGTGAGCAAGGAAATATCTTTTTATTCCCGGGCTTATAGACGTTGAATGGCCGGGGCATGAGCAGGAGAGCGGCACTTACAGCGAATCGGTACCATGGTAAAACTCAGAACCTATGTCTACATCGATTCCCTGCAGCCGCAGCTGGCGGAATACATGGCCTCTGTTTCTCAGGGTTTTCCTCCGGTGCCCGGCGATGCCTGCCTGTGGATGGAGGTTGCCCCTGGTATGGCGATACATCGCTATACTGATATCGCGCTCAAGGCAACCCGTGTCAATCTGACCCAGCAGGTCGTTGAGCGTGCCTTTGGGTCGATGGTAATTCATCATCGCGACCAGAGTGACGTGCGCGAGGCAGGGCGCGTGCTGCTATCGAATCTGGATGCAGAGCACACGGACAGGGATGCGCCTCGCATTACCTGGCAGGAAATTATCCGCGGTATGACTTCCGATCATACGGTGCTGATCAATCGTCAACACCGCGGCGGTTCAATGATGCTTCCAGGAGAAAGCATGTTTATTCTGGAGACCGAGCCTGCCGGTTATATTGTCTATGCCGCAAACCAGGCAGAGAAGGCTGCCAACATTACCCTTATCGATGTGCGGGCCGTCGGCGCTTATGGACGATTGACCCTGTCCGGTCGTGAAGCCGATGTGGAAGAGGCTGCAGCTGCAGCTATCGATGCCATTCAGTATCCTTCAGGAACATAAGGCATGCACCGTCAGGAATTACTCAATTTATTAAAGCGGCATGACACGCGTTTCATGGATGAAGCAGGCTACGTATCGAGGGCAATCGCATTTGTTGAAGCTCATACCGACTGTTTCTACCGGGAGCTGTGGCCGGCGCATGTCACCGGCTCGACCTGGGTGGTCAGTCCCGACCGCAGCCGGGTATTGATGCTGCATCACCGCAAACATGATCAGTGGTTTCAGCCCGGCGGCCATGCCGATGGGGATGCGGATATTCTCAGGGTGGCATTACGCGAGACGATTGAAGAGACAGGTCTCGAGCCATCACGCGTACAGCTGCTGTCCACTGATGTCTTTGATGTCGACATACATACCATACCTGCCATCGGACACGATCCTCAGCACGAACATATTGATATCCGTTTCCTGGTTGAGATCGACGATAGTCTGCAAGTTCCCGGTAATGATGAGTCACACGATGTTATCTGGGTCGATCTGCATAATGTGTCGCATTACAACAACAACCGTTCGACCTATCGCATGCTGGAGAAAACACGCCGCATGCGCAACTGGCTCACCGAAAAAATGATTGCCTGAAAACAGTTTATTGATCGCTGATCGGTATGAAAACACTGCGGTAAATCATCAAGTATGTCTTTAATTTTGCCTGTTACAGTGTGGCATTAGTTGTCAGTGCGTTAAACAGGCGAGGATATATTGATGATTGACGAAAGTTATCCTGATATTGCAGGCATCTGCAATGACGCAATCCTCGTGCATAAATCATGCGCCCGGGCCACTTTCAAAACATAGATAAAAATCTATGGGAAAGTAAAGAAATATGTATTGGATAACATATAGACATGAGACTATGATTCATACCGTATTCATAAGCTAATTAATGGTTCACTAGCCAGTCAACGAAACAGGAGACGAATATGTCAACAAAATCCTATCAAGCGGGTGTGAAGGATTACCGCGAAAAATACTGGACACCGGATTACGTGCCACTCGATACCGACCTGCTGGCCTGTTTCAAGGTCACGGGTCAGCCGGGTGTGCCGCGCGAGGAAGTCGCAGCCGCTGTTGCCGCCGAAAGCTCAACCGGTACCTGGAGCACGGTATGGTCTGAGCTGCTTACCGATCTTGAATATTACAAGGGTCGTGCCTACCGCATAGAAGATGTGCCAGGTGACTCGGAAAGTTTCTATGCCTTCGTTTCTTATCCAATTGATCTGTTCGAAGAAGGTTCCATCGTCAACGTGCTGACTTCGCTTGTGGGTAACGTCTTCGGTTTCAAGGCACTCAAGCATCTTCGCCTGGAAGATATTCGTTTCCCGATCGCATACATCAAGACCTGCGGCGGCCCGCCTGCCGGTATCCAGGTCGAGCGTGACCGACTGAACAAATACGGTCGCCCGATGCTGGGTTGCACCATCAAGCCCAAGCTCGGTCTGTCCGCGAAGAACTATGGCCGCGCCGTATATGAGTGTCTGCGTGGCGGCCTCGACCTGACCAAGGACGACGAAAACGTTAACTCCCAGCCGTTCATGCGCTGGCGTGACCGCTTCGAGTTCGTCGCCGAGGCCATCCGCAAGGCGGAGCAGGAAACCGGCGAGCGTAAAGGTCATTACCTGAATGTTACTTCCGCAACCCCGGAAGACATGTACGAGCGCGCCGAGTTCGCCAAGGAACTGGGTATGCCCATTATCATGCACGACTTCCTGACAGGCGGCTTTACCGCTAACACCGGTCTCGCCAACTGGTGCCGTAAGAACGGCATGCTGCTGCACATTCACCGTGCAATGCACGCGGTAATCGACCGCCATCCCAAGCACGGTATTCACTTCCGCGTTCTGGCCAAGTGCCTGCGTCTGTCCGGTGGCGATCATCTGCATACCGGCACCGTCGTCGGTAAGCTCGAGGGCGACCGCGCGTCGACACTGGGCTTCGTCGATCAGCTGCGTGAGTCTTTCGTTCCGGAAGACCGTTCCCGCGGCGTCTTCTTCGACCAGGACTGGGGCTCCATGCCGGGCGTGTTCGCGGTGGCATCCGGCGGTATCCATGTATGGCACATGCCGGCGCTGGTCACCATTTTCGGTGACGATTCCGTACTGCAGTTCGGTGGTGGCACCCAGGGTCACCCATGGGGTAATGCGGCCGGCGCTGCCGCTAACCGTGTGGCCCTCGAAGCTTGCGTCAAGGCGCGTAACCAGGGTCGTGAACTCGAGCGTGAGTCACGCGATATCCTGACTGAAGCTGCGCGCACCAGTCCGGAACTGGCAATGGCCATGGAGACATGGAAAGAGATCAAGTTCGAGTTCGAAACCGTCGACAAGCTGGACGTGGGTTGATGCCCCGTCCAGTCGGACACAACATGCTAGCGAAATAAACTACAAGAGGAATACAGCAATGTCAGCATCACATGACGTGGGCGATTTCCAGACCGCCCAGACACTTGAAACCTTCGGCTTTCTGCCAAAGATGACACCGGATGAGATCAACGATCAGATCGCTTACATCATCGCGAATGGCTGGACGCCGGCCATCGAACACGAGCATCCCGGTCGCGCGACCGGTTATTACTGGACGATGTGGAAGCTGCCGTTTTTCGGTGAGCGTGATCTCGGCAGCGTACTTGCGGAGCTGGAAGCCTGCCATCGTGCCTATCCCGATCATCACGTTCGCCTGACCGGTTACGACAGCTATACCCAGAGCCAGGGTTCTGCCTTTGTGGTGTTTGAGGGTCGAGGCTGAAGTGATGGTGCAGTCGCCTGCCGTTAACGGCGGGTAACCGCAACGGGATAACAGACGATGCAACGGGGTTAACAATGGCACAAACAGCAACCAATCAGAGTTCACGCGAGATGGCACTTGCAAGGCGTCACGCCATGACCAGCAAGGGTAAGGCCGGGCTGGCCGCGACTGCAGCAGCCAACAACGGCCGGGCCGGTGCTGCAAAGGCAATACCGGCTGCGGCTACCTCCGCAGCAGCGCCAGCAGCGCAAGCCTCATCGGCCAGGGCTGCTTCACGCGCACGCCGCGAGGCCATGTCGAGCAGTGGCAAAGCAGGTATCCAGAGCAGGGATCGCATCCGGACTGCTGAGGGTACAGGTGTTTCTCCTCCTTCAACACCTGTTCCTCAGCAGCAACCTGCGACTTATCAGGAAGAACGATCTGACCAGGAAGAACGATCTGAAAAGGGTTGTGGTTGCGGCTGCAATGGGACGCAAGCCAGCTGTAACACCCGGGCTGAAAGCGCAATCACAAAGTCGTCTGCCAGAACTGTCGTACGCAACAGTAAACGTCAAATGGTTGCGCGGGCACCAGGCCGTGCCGCTTCACTGGCGCGCCGCGAAGCGATGTCATCACGCGGCAAGGCGGGTCTCAATGCCAATGGTATGTCGGCTGCGCAAACAGCGCGCGCTGCCAACCCGCATTTATCCGGTCGCGAACTGGCACAGGCATTGCGTGAGCAGCGCAGCCAAAATGGAAAATCCGGCGAGAAAAAATCGCAGCCCTGTGGTCGTGTGCGTACCAAGCCGGGCGTGGAGACCGGTGCTGCGCAAGACGCACCATGGAAAGTGGGTAAAACTGAAACGACGCAAGGACAGACCGTTACCGGTACCATGGTGGGTCGCAGTCACAGTGTCACCGGTGACGAACCGAGCACCTGCCGGAGCGTAACGGGTACCGAGTACCTGGGTGCAGACATCTTCCGTGATTTCTGCCAGAGCGATCCCAAGGTCTCGCCGCGCAAGGTGGCTGTCACGTCCACTTCGCACGGTAGCAGCGTTAGCGGTAACCGCATGGGACGTGGCAGTAACGTTACCGGCAACGAGGCTGGCACCTGTAAACGCGTGACAGGAAACGAGTACATCAGCGCGGAACAGTCACAGGGTTTCTGTGGTGAATTCATGCAAAAGTCACCGCGTAAAATCAGTGTGAGTGAAACAGGCAAGGGTAAGTCCCTGACAGGTAACAATGTCGGCCGCTCCGAAAAGGTAACCGGCGATGAAACCGGTGCGAGCCGTGAATTAACCGGGACACAGTACATGCAGACCGGGGACGGTCGCTCACCTGCCAAGGTGGGAACCAGTGCAACCCTGCGTGGTGGCAATGTAACCGGCACCATGGTCGGTCGTGGTCAGCGCACCACCGGTGATGAAGCCGGCAGTTGCCGTAATGTCACCGGTGATGATTATGTCGGCCAGGAACAGTACAGCAGTTTCTGTAAAGCCACGCCCGCGCCGACGGATGAAAAGGTCGGCATTTCTGCAACATTCAAAGGCAAGGCAGTAACCGGCACCATGACTGGACGTTCCGGCAGGGTGACCGGTGATGAGCCGGGCACCTGCAAGACAGTGACCGGCACACCTTACGCGGGCAGTGAGCAATACAATGCTTTTTGCGAGGCTGATGAGGCCGCAGTCGCAGCCGCACGTACACGTCAGCAGCGCAGTACGCCCGGAGCTGTGATGACAGGGCAGCAACCTGGTGTCGATGGCAAAATGACCGGCGCTGCCAGAGGCGTTTGCGAAACCGTTTCAGGTACACCCTATGTCGGTGCAGACCAGTATGCAGCTGTCTGTCCGGCAACGGCAGCGGATACCGCCAGTCCTGATTTTCCGCAGGCGATCGGTACTACGCCGTGGCAACAGTTCAGCGTGTCTTCACCCGCTGGCGAAGCACGTCAGACAACTTCAGTCGGCAATGTCACTGGTAATCAATATGAGCAGGGACAGATCACAGGTCCGTTCGGAATGGCTACCGGCAAGGTAACCGGAACCGAGCAGGCCCGTTTTGGTGATGGTCAGGTTTCGGCACCGGCCATACCGGCAACAGCAGAAATGATTGAAGGCCGGGTGAAGTCACGCATAACCGGTGAAGGCATGGATGCTGGTGCGAAGATTACCGGTGATGACTGGGATCGTGGCGACAATGTTACCGGGACTGAAGGTACCTCTGCTGCCCGGCGCAATCCGACCATGCGTCAGGGGCAGGGAACTGCAATGGCAGCGGCTTCAGCGCCGCAGAAGCGCAATGTTGAAATAACCGTGCCTTCCAGCAAGGTAACCGGCGGCAGTGGTAACACTGAACAAGGTGCACTCGTCACCTATTCAGGGGGTGCCCGCGGTTAATGCGGAGCAGGTGAGCTGACGATATGCTGAATGCACGCAACAAGCAGACACATTCATCATCCTGGAACCGGGCAGCCGCTCCACTCGGCCGTCCGGGTGCCAGGGGTGAACGGTCAGTAGTGGGGACGGGGACTGCATACGCTACAGCCATGGCTTCGCATCCACTGACTAGCAGCGATGAAAACACCCGTCTGCATGCATATGAGCACAGCGTGAAAGAAGCCTTCGATGCTATCGTGCCGACGCTGAAATCAGTTTCGGCCTTGCAGCATGAAGCGGATTTTGAGCAACGCGCACAGCAGATTGCTCGCCAGCAGCTTGGCTTCGAGCTGCCACACACGCTTCTGGCAGATGCCTGGGTCGACCAGCTCGATATGCGTAGCCTGTTTGCCTGGTGTGTATTTGAAACCTATCGCCGTTTCTGTAATGAGGTGTTCACACGCGACCCTTTGGCAAACAACAGTGATGCGCAGTTTCAGGCTTTCCTTGAAGAATGCGGTTTCCATTTACTCGATATTTCACCCTGTGCCGATGGCAGGCTTGCACACGTCATTCGGTATGTATTACGCCTGCCATACAAGGCTGTCCGTCGCAGGTCATTCGCCGGCGCAATGTTCGACATTGAGGATAGCCTGGAAAAATGGACCCGGACGGAGCTGATGCGATATCGCGAAGGCAAGCCGAATACGGCAGATGCAGCGACGCGATACCTGAAAGCCGTGGTTTATCACCACAGTTCGGTGGATCCGGATCACGAAGGTTGCGCGGCGCACGGTTCCAATACAATCAAAGCGGCGCAGGGCGGTGTTGATCGTCTGTTGGGATTCCAGCAGGCAGTGCAAAACACCTACTGCTGCGGTGCTTCGATTGATTGCCTGCTGATCGGCATGGATACGGACACCGATGCTATCCGTATCCACATGCCTGATGAGCACAGCGGCATCGATCTTGATAATTACATCGACAGTATCGAAGTTTTCGATGCCACGGTGCACATGCCCGCAAACGACGCCGAGCAGTGGATTGAAAATCATGTCAGGCAGAAAGGCGGGGCCCGGTTGTCTGAGGGTATGGCGAAGTTCATCGAGTATCTGCTGATAAACAATATCTCGCAGATTGATTACGTTCGCAGTTATTACCAGGGGCACTACAGTGATATCGGTCATGCCGAGCGGTTCATTGGTGCAGGCATAGGCTTCGAAGAAGTCCAGCTGCGCAACCTCACGTTTTTCGCCTACCTCAATACTGTCGAGGAAGCGGCCAGTGATCTGGATGTCGGCATCAAGATCTTTACCGGACTGAATGTATCGCATGGACTGCCTGTGCCGGTCGTGGTGCGTTACGACTACCACGGTCATGTGCCGGGTTCGCGCGAGCGTGCAGAAGAACATTGTCATCGTGTATCGCAGGCGCTGCACAACCGCTACCGCGAACTCAGTGACCGCGGTCTGTTGCACACATTACAGGTGATTCGCGATATCAATGCGGCCGGCCAGCTTGAAATACTGGATTGTTCTGTCAAGGCGCATGCAGCGCAGGAGGCTCACTGATGAAAATCTGTCAGGTTGAAAAGCCACTCGTCGCGACCAATCGTATTCCAGGTCTGCAGCACAGGCATATGCAGGTGGTGCGTGACGGTAGCTCGATGCTGGTTGCAGTCGATGCGGTAGGCGCAATTCCGGGTGACTGGGTGATCTGTGTCGGCAGCTCGGCGGCGCGTGAAGCTGCGGGCAGCAAGGAATACCCGAGTGATCTGACTATCGTCGGCATCATTGATCACTGGGAACCGGAAGAGGAGAAACAGTAATGGATATTTTGCAGGTCGAAGCACCGCTGGTGTGTACCCGACGTATTGATGGATTGCAGCAAACCAGTCTGCGCGTCTTGCGCGATGCAGATGGCAGGCAGCATGTTGCAGTCGATCCCGTCGGTGCCCGTGAGGGCAACTGGGTATTCACCCTGAGCGGATCGGCCGCGCGTTATGCCACCGGTGACTACACCGTCCTTACCGACCTGACCATCGGCGGCATTATCGATTTCTGGGAGGCTGACACGGGTCAGTCTGCCGGGAAAGAAGTAACAACGGGTTAGTCGTTGTAATGTTTATTTCAGTAATACAACCAAGTCAACAACGTAGGAGAAACTAAAGATGGCAAATGACAACTATGGCATAGCACTGGGGATGATCGAAACCCGCGGGCTGGTTCCAGCAATCGAAGCGGCGGACGCGATGACAAAAGCCGCAGAGGTTCGTCTCATCGGACGTGAATTCGTCGGTGGAGGCTATGTAACCGTGCTGGTTCGTGGCGAAACAGGTGCCGTTAACGCTGCAGTTCGTGCCGGTGCAGATGCGTGTGAGCGTGTCGGTGACGGTCTGGTAGCAGCACACATCATT
>JASFVM010000020.1:0-17081 GCA_050049835.1 Gammaproteobacteria bacterium | reverse complement strand
CTTCATATCAACATCGACAGGGGTAAAAACTACTTCGCCATCTATACGCACACCGTTTACGATGACTGCTTCGCGAGAACTTTTATAATGCAGGTGACCGGTAATCACCGCGGATTTTTCAATCACAATCTGCTCAGCCCATAGCTCGACATTGCCGTTAATGGTTCCGGCAACAACCACCCTGCCACCTGAGACACGCAGCTCCTGATCGATGACACCCTCAATACGGATGTCACCACCACTCAACCAGGCACTCCCTCCAATGGACGCAGCAGGACCAAGGTGTATACGTCCTCCCGCTGCAACCAGGTCATCGCCAACCTGACTGTGGACACGTATTTCACCGCCTGCCAGTCGAGCATCATCATTCACCTGACTGCGCAGCGCTATTGTCCCGCCTGCAGCAATCACATCCTGGCTGATATTGCCTTCCAGGTTCAACTGTCCGCCTGCTACAATGACATCACCATTGACAGCAGCAAGCATCTCAACATGCGCCCCTGCCAGATACAGATCATCATCAACCACGCCATGCCTGGTAACCGACTCACCTGCTTCATATTCGAGGGATTGTACGGGGATTGATGTAACAACCAGTAACAGCAATAGTAATAGACGATGGAACCGGATTGTGACAGTCATGATGCGCCTCCGCGGTGACGTAGTGATAACCGGTGACGGCACTAAATATGCCGGGCATTGAAAACTACATTACAACATAACAACTGGAGATGTTACCAGCGACTTTATATTGACCTGTTGAGCGCTCGCACACAAACCAGGGCACGAGGCAAAACCGCTCGAACAGGCTGAGGCTCGATATCCAGACTCGTCGTCGAAGCTGAACCTTTTTGGATCAGGCGAATGATTTTCCGATAGCTTTGACGATGGATTCGCATGCTTCAGCACATTCGCGGCACTCATGATGCTCATCATGTTCCCTGCATTCCTTTGCGCAGTCTTCACATACAGCGGTGCAGATGCTTGCGTATTGTTTTGCATAAACAGAGCTGGCCGCAAGCAGGTAGGAAAATGCACCACAAATGGCCTGCATTTCATGCACCTTGCTCGCGCATTTTGCCAGTGTCGTATCACCTTCCATAAAACTGACCAGGCAATGGGCAATGCAGCGCTGGCCTTTGTCGAGACAGTTATTGGCCGCATCCAGCACCTCTGGATGCTGAGCAGTGTGCTTGCTGTGATTATGACCCGGCATGGCAGCCACAGCTGCTCCTGCATAAGCTGCAGATGCCACTGCACCCATTGTCAGCAGTACATCTCGCCTGCTAATTCCCTGATCAATTTGTGTTATTTCTCGCGTATCTGAATCAATTTCTAACATGACATTTATCCTGTATGTATAAAACGGTTAGAATATGTCATTACTATAATCAATATTCCGGCACTAGTGAACATCAATCAGGGCAGGCCTGTCATTTAACACAGATTTTAAACAGGGAGTTAACCGGACATATGCATCTGCAGACCATGCTACAGGCAACAAGACCACCTTTCCTTGTGCTATCACCTGTATGTGTTTTTCTCGGCACCAGCACTGCAATCGCAAACGGCGGTAATATCGATACCACAGCACTGCTGCTGGTAATACTCGCAGCGCTGTGTGCGCACATCAGCGTGAATACACTAAACGAATACCATGATTTCAAGACGGGACTCGATTTTTTGACAACGAAAACGCCCTTCAGCGGCGGCAGCGGGGCGCTGCCACAAAATCCTGCTGTGGCCGGTATGGTACTGGCAGTCGGCCTGACAGCACTGTTGCTGACAACCAGCATTGGAATTTACTTCATTGTCAACAGTGGGCCGCTGCTGCTTGTTATGGGTGTGGTTGGTATCGTCATCATCCTCACCTATACACAATGGATAAACCGCTGGCCGTTACTCTGCCTGATAGCGCCCGGCCTTGGTTTCGGAGTATTGATGGTTGTCGGCACCCACCTGGTACTTGCAGGCGAAGCCAGTAACGCAGCATGGCTTGCTTCGCTGGTACCCTTTTTCCTTGTCAATAATCTCCTGCTGCTCAATCAGTATCCCGACATCGACGCTGACCGCAGCATAGGGCGTAAACATTTGCCCATTGCGCATGGCACCACCATCAGCAGTTATATCTACGGGCTTTTTTCGCTGGCGGCATGCACCACGGTTCTGGCCGGCGTCTATTACGGATATTTTCCCTCGCTCGGCACGGTCGCCCTGTTACCTGCTGGACTGTCACTGTATTCTTTTCGCGGTGCTTTGCGTCATGGAGAAAAAATCGGCGCGTACCCCCACTACCTTGCCACTAATGTCGCTGCCACTTTGCTGACGCCGCTGGTACTGGGTATCGCCATCCTCTACGGATGATCTCGTTTGCTGGCGGCACACTCGGCAATCACACGTGTCAGACCACGAAACATCAACCAGTTGAACGGTGTCAGCAGATACCATTAGAGCACACCCCGGATGCCGGTCGGGTGAACGTACGCCGTTGCCACCACATGGTGGTGTCGACTACACCGAAAATTCGACCCCCAGGCAACCAGTCTATAGCACCCCGGATTTTCTACAGACTGTCGCGAAAGTAATAGCCGTTCTGCCCGCTGATGGCAGAAATTTCACCCATATAAAAGCATACCTTATGTTCAACAGAAATCGATTTCAGGCTCATTTTCGTACTGCTCAACTCCCGGGCTTTCTTTTCATGGTACTTTCAGCATCCGCTTCCAGCATCGTTTTCAGATTGGCGACAACGCGCCTGCCGCTCTGCCCAATGATTTTTTCGATATAGCCGCTTAAAGGCAACAGGTATAATGGCAGGTCTGCCCGAAAATCAAAGGACAGTCGGGTATCGGCAGCAACGTGCTCAAAGCGGTAACACACTTCAAAACGAGGTTTTGACAGGCTGGTGAAGCGGAGTACCTGATCGGGTTTGAAATCCACGACCTGGAACAGTGCCTCACTGCGATAGCCGGCATCCAGGCGCACTTGCCTGGCTTTCACCCCAACACGCATTTCACCCGCTGTCAGCTTTTCCAGCTGACAAACTTCAGGCGACCATTTGAGGTAATTGTCGAAGAATTCAGTCGCAACAAAGCGGAAAACATCTTCCAGTTCGCGTCTGATCACTACACTGTTGCGTGAGTCAATCACCGATCATTTGTTGTCTGTTTCGGTCAACGGATATACCCGAATATCATGCCATGCGGCCCAGCACAGGTTACACCACACCCCGCAAACCTGCATTCACCAATATTGATGGTCCTTGTGTTAACTACAATCGCTTGTTGCAAAATCACACCGCCACTGTCAAAGAACAGCCTGATGCCACATTGGCGAGGACTCGCCGCTAATGCAAATGACACACGGGTTGTGCGTACAAACCGCCCCCTATAACATGAACCTGCATTACCGTTGACGAACGGCTAGCGGTTAATCAAAGAATGCAGAGCCAGCGTGACATGCAACAAATTGACAAATTAACCCATGAATCCCATATTCCGGACTGGGCTTTGCTGGCGACGGTTTTCGTTACCGGGGGCTGTGTTCTGATCATTGAATTGATGGGCACAAGAATCCTTGCACCGTATTTTGGCAGCGGTATTTATACATGGAGTGCTCTGATTGCAATCACGCTTGCCGCCCTTGCCCTGGGTTATTCATTCGGCGGTCGACTTGCTGACCGCCTCCCGAAAACCACCATGCTGTACAGTCTTTGCCTCGCTGCAGGCTTGTGGACATTGTCGACGCCAATGCTTGCCCGGGCTTTGCTACCGCTGCTGGCTCATATACCCGATATCAGGGTGGGTGTCCTTATATCGAGCACTGTGCTTTATTTTCCCAACCTGTTCCTGCTTGGCGCTATTGGACCTTATGTGATTCGCCTGATGACCAGAAGACGCGAAAATGCTGGTTCCGTCAGCGGGCTCGTATTTGCAATTTCCACCATCGGCAGCCTGACCGGCGCACTCGTTACCGGCTTCATGCTGATACCGCATTACGGCGTGCAGGCGATATTTACATTCAGCGGTGCGCTCCTGCTGGCACTGGCAATATTCGGCAATTTTCGACCGAAGTTTATCGGCTACGCAATATTCCTGGCATCAATAGTCGTTGCATTAATATTTTTCTCCCGTAAACAGCCTGATGAAAATATATCAATAGAAATCCTTGAAGAAGTGCCGAGCTTTTATGGACAGCTACAGGTCATACGCCGGGGTAAAGAGAAAGCATTACTGGTTGATGGTATCGGGCAGAACTATGTTTACGATGGCAACAGCTATGCCACGCCCTATATCAATTTTGTTTCGGCACTACCTGTTTTATCCCAACGACCTGTTAAACCGGCTCGGAAAGCACTGGTTATCGGTCTTGGTGCCGGTCAGTTAACCATGCTACTTCAGCAGGCCGGTTTTGATGTCGACGCCGTGGAAATAGATCCAGAAGTCGGTGAGCTGGCAAAGAAGCATTTCGGCTTTTCACTTCCACCAGAGCATATACATTATATGGACGGCCGCCTGTTTTTGCTGCGCGACAGGAGTATGTATGAATATATTGTTCTTGATGCATTCAGTGCCGAACAGATTGCATCGCATCTGCTCTCCAGGGAAGCCCTGTCTGAAACCAGTGCGCATCTGACGGAAACCGGCTTGCTGGCTATTAACGTCACATCTGTCATAACTGGTAACGACATCGGCGCAATACAACATACGCTGCAAACTGTGTTTCCGCACGTACACACGTTCAGTCTTGATAGCGGACACGAGTTGACGAGTATTGTCTTTATCGCATCGCGGTCACCAATACAGCTGTCCAGAACAGACACCTCCCTCAGTCACTCACAACTTGCCGCTGCAAACCGGTTTATCGCCGGTGAACTGCCTGATCTGCACAGCGGTGTACTGCTTACCGATGACTATAATCCGCTCAGCTTCCAGCGCAGAAATATACAGCTTCTGTGGCGCGAGGCGATGATCGATTACCTTGGTGATGGAAATATGGGCTGGTTGATGCTGTAGGCCCGGTTTGCATGACGCCGGGTGTTGCCGGAAAATACCCCTGTTTCAACTTAAGACGAGAATGATTATGGCAATGTCTGTAGAACGCACCCTGTTTGCCTTTGGTGGCACCATGGTTATGGCGGGAAGCCTGCTCTCTCTATTCCATCACCCGTACTGGAGCTGGTTTACCCTGTTCGTGGGATTTAACTGCTTCCAGAGTTCATTTACCGGTTTCTGTCCACCGGCCTGGCTGATGAAAAAATTCGGTTTGAAAACCGAGGCACAGCTGGCACTGGGAGAGTAACACGCAGCAGTCACTATTATTGATCAGGACTCTTACCGGCAAATGCTATTGCGGCTGCAAAGAACGCGAAAGGCACAAAAAACTGTCAGGATTTTACCCGTTTGCGCTGTTTGCGTTTTATTGCTGCCGGTTTCCTCTATAGCTGTATTCAGCTTGCTTCACGCGATGCGCGTTTGCGTTCATGTTCCTTGAGAAACTTCTTGCGCACGCGAATGGCATTAGGCGTTACTTCCACCAGCTCATCATCATCGATGAATTCCAGCGCCTGCTCAAGAGAAAAGCGGATCGGCGGCGTCAGGATGATGTTCTCATCGGTGCCTGCAGCGCGGATGTTGGTCAGCTGCTTGGCTTTGAGCGGATTCACCACCAGGTCATTGCCACGTGAATGAATGCCGATAATCATGCCTTCATAAACCTCTTCGCCATGGCCGATCATCAGCTTGCCACGTTCCTGCAGGTTGAACAGTGCATAACCCAGCGCCTTTCCCTGGCCGTTGGCAATCATCACACCATTGTTGCGTTGGCCGATGCTGACATTAAGGTAAGGGCCATAGTGATCGAATACACTGTAGAGCAGGCCTGTACCTGATGTCATCGTCAGGAACTCGGTACGAAAACCGATCAGTCCGCGCGCTGGAATAATGTAATCCAGCCTTACCCTGCCCTTACCGTCAGGCACCATGTTTTTCAACTCGCCCTTGCGCGTGCCAAGGGCCTCCATCACCGAACCCTGGTGCTGCTCCTCGATATCAACCGCGAGCTGTTCGTAAGGCTCCTGCTTGTCGCCATCGACTTCATGAATAATAACTTCAGGACGGCCAACCGCTACTTCATAACCTTCACGGCGCATGTTCTCGATCAACACGGACAAATGCAGTTCACCACGGCCGGAAACGCGGAAGCGCTCACCTTCAAGCTGCTCCACGCGCAGCGCAACGTTATGTTTCAGCTCCTGCTGCAGGCGGTCCCAGATATTGCGACTGGTAACATATTTGCCATCCTTGCCTGAAAACGGCGACGTATTGGGCTGGAAAGTCATGCTGATAGTAGGCTCATCGACGGAAAGCGCCGGCAGCGCTTCGACCTTGTCCGGATCACACAACGTATCTGAAATATCCAGTGGATCGATACCGGTGATTGCGATGATGTCACCCGCCTGAGCCTCGCTCCTTTCCACCCGCTCGAGACCATGAAACCCCAGTACCTGCAGGATTCGTCCGGACCTGATGCCGCCCTCACGGTCGATAATCCTGACCTGGGTGTTGGCCTTTACTTTGCCGCGCTTGATACGTCCGATGCCGATGACACCGACATAACTGTTGTAATCGAGCGTGGAAATCTGCATCTGGAACGGGCCTGCGCTGTCTGTATCCGGCGCCGGCACCTGCTCAACAATAGTCTCGAACAGCGGCGTCATGTCACCTTCACGCGCCGTCGAGTCGAGCGAGGCATAACCGTTGATGGCAGAAGCATAAACCACCGGAAAGTCGAGCTGCTCGTCGGTGGCGCCAAGATTATCGAACAGATCAAAGGTCTGGTCCAGCACCCAGTCAGGGCGCGCACCTTCACGATCGATCTTGTTGATCACGACTATCGGTTTGAAACCCATTGCAAAAGCTTTCTGGGTAACAAAACGCGTTTGCGGCATCGGACCGTCGACAGCATCGACCAGCAGCAGTACGGAATCGACCATCGACAGCACGCGTTCGACCTCGCCACCGAAGTCGGCGTGTCCGGGTGTATCGACGATATTGATGTGGTAATCACCCCAGGTAATCGCGGTGTTCTTGGAAAGAATGGTAATACCCCGCTCTTTCTCAAGATCGTTGGAATCCATCACGCGTTCCGTGGGCGCCTTGCGACTGTCCAGCGTACCCGACTGCTGCAGCAGCTGGTCAACAAGGGTGGTTTTGCCATGGTCGACGTGAGCGATAATGGCGATATTGCGTAGTTCTGCGCTCAAGGTGCGCTCCGGTAAATCGAAAAAAGGCGGGTATTATATAGTGCGCGCAGCAGAAATACCTGCTTTGATCGCATCTTATTGCGAAATTAACCGGTGCTGTATTTCTGCCATAGCGGCTGATGGCAGCTGAAAAGACAAATGTTGATTAACTGTTTGCGATCACTTCCTGGGCCACAGTCTCCAGGTCTTCATGACGGACATCCGTGCCTCTGACCAGGAAAACCACATAGCCGCCGATATTTTTCGCATGCCCACCGATTCGCTCGAGCGCACGCAATCCGAGTACGGTTTCGACCACGTGACCAACAACTCTCGAATCTTCCATGATAAATGTCGACAGGCGTCGCAGGCAGCACTTAAATTCAGTATCCAGATCGATGTCATTACGAATAACCTCAAGCGCGAGATCCAGATTAAGATCATCATAGGAGCGAATACTGTTTTCCAGCATTTTATCAACGAACTCTGACAGCTTGACAATATCGCGTATGATCACATCGCTGGGGGATGTGGTATTGTGATCGTAGAAATGCACACATAACATTGCTATTTTACGTGCTTCATCACCAACACGTTCGAGATCGGTGACAATTTTACCCACGGTGAGAATCTCACGCAGATCTTTCGCCACAGGCTGGCGCTTGGCAATGATGTGAACAATTTCATCATTCACCTCAACATCAAGATCATTGACCAGCTGGTCTCTTTCAATAACCTCCCTGGCAGCATCAGGGTCTTCCTCGCGTAGTGACTTGACTGCACGTTCCAGCTGATCGCGGACCAGTTCGCCGATTTGAATCACATGCTGATGCAGTTGATTCATTTCTTCATTGTAACTCTGTACCGTATGGCCGTCTGTCATATCGTTCATCCTCGATCTCCAAATAATATCAGCCAAAGCGACCGGTTATATAATCTTCAGTCAACTGATGTTTTGGATTGGTAAATATCATGTCAGTCTCACCCACCTCGATTAAATCACCGAGATGGAAATAGGCTGTACGTTGAGACACACGTGCTGCCTGCTGCATTGAATGGGTTACGATTGCAATCGTGTAATGCTCGCGCAGTTCATCAATGAGTTCCTCGATCTTGGCTGTGGCAATCGGATCAAGTGCCGAGCAGGGCTCATCCATCAGGACAACTTCCGGATTGACCGCAATAGCCCTGGCGATGCATAAACGTTGCTGCTGACCACCGGAGAGGCCCGTACCCGGTTGATCAAGATAGTCCTTAACTTCGTCCCACAGACCGGCCTTTTTCAACGAATTGACCACGATTTCCTCGATGTCGGTCTTGTTCGCAGCCAATCCGTGTATGCGCGGACCGTAAGCAATATTCTCGAATATCGACTTTGGAAAAGGATTGGGTTTCTGGAATACCATGCCGACCTGGGCACGCAGTAACACCACATCCATTTTCTTGTCATAGATATTATTACCATCCATCAATAATTCGCCGGTCACCCGGCAACTGTCGATAGTATCGTTCATCCGGTTCAGACAGCGTAAAAAAGTCGACTTGCCGCAACCCGAAGGACCGATCATCGAAATGACCTCGTTTTTGCCGATATCAAGATTCACGTTCTTGATCGCATGCTTTTCACCGTAATACACATTGACATTACGGCAGCTCATGCGCGGCTCGGTATGGGTAATATCGCCAACGGTTTCCCGTTCTTCCCTGCTTACTTTCTCAGTAGATACTGCGGGAACTGTTTGATTCACGTTTATAAACTCCTGACCGTGCAACTCAATGCCGGCTTCGTATTCTGTATTCATATATCACCCTGTTTACCAGCGACGCTCAAATTTCCTGCGCAACATCACCGCCAGTGCATTCATGGTGATCAGAAATGCCAGAAGCACCATAATAGCAGCAGAAGTACGCTCGACGAAAGCACGTTCGGGGCTGTCCGCCCACAAATAAATCTGTACCGGCAGCACCGTGGATGGATCGGTCACACCACCGGGTATATCGACGATAAAGGCAACCATGCCGATCATCAGCAGCGGCGCCGATTCACCCAGCGCCTGCGCCATACCGATGATGGTGCCGGTCAACATGCCAGGCATGGCCAGTGGCAGCACATGATGAAACACCATCTGCATTTTCGAGGCACCGACACCCAGCGCCGCCTCACGAATAGAGGGCGGCACCGATTTCAACGCGGCACGGCTGGCAATAATGATGGTCGGCAAGGTCATCAGGGTCAGCACCAGACCACCGACCAGTGGCGCCGAGCGCGGCATGCCGAAGAAATTGATAAACACCGCCAGACCCAGCAAACCAAACACGATAGAGGGAACCGCCGCCAGATTGTTGATATTGACCTCGATCAGGTCAGTCCACTTGTTCTGCGGCGCAAATTCTTCGAGATACACAGCTGTGGCTACACCCAGAGGAAACGCCAGCAAAAGTGTAACCAGGAGGGTATAGAATGAGCCAGTCGCTGCTCCCCATATCCCGGCCAGTTCCGGCTCACGTGAATCACCCGCAGTAAAGAAAATCTTGTTGAAGCGTTTTTCGATACGGCCCTGTTCATCCAGTTTATCAACCCAGGCGATTTGATGGTCCTTGATGCGGCGATCTGCTTCCGGTTTGTCACGGTCGAAATGCCCTTTCATCAGCATATCAACGTCATCATCCGCCGGCACCCAGAATTGAATGGTGCTGCCAATCTGCTCCGGGTTTGCCGTTACATAGTCATGCAGTCTGTAACTTGCACCGGTGCTGACCAGGCCGTAGAGTGTGCGCTTGTCGCGTCTGCCCGTGACTTCAGGAAACATGTCACGCAATGATTTCTTGACCACACCGCCGTAATTGGCCGCCGATAATACTGCCGGATCACGTGTGCCATCAGGATCAATCACGCTTTCATCCAGATAGATTTCCAGCTGGACGTATGTCTGCCAGAAAGCGGTGTAGCCCTTACTCACGATACTGATAAACAGCATCGACAGGAAAATCAGCCCCATGATAATTGCCCCCAGCCCCATGCGGCGAAAACGCGCCTCGCGCCTGTATCGCTTTTCGAGGCCAGCCCTGACGATATCAGTGGTATATTTTGTTGCTTGATTCATGATTCATAACCGCCTTATTCGTACTGTTCACGGTATTTGCGCACGACATGTAACGCGATGACGTTCAACACCAGCGTTACCACAAAAAGTAACAAGCCAAGCGCAAAAGCCGCCAGCGTCTTCGGACTGTCAAATTCCTGGTCGCCAACAAGCAATGTAACAATCTGCACGGTAACGGTGGTTACTGCTTCGAGCGGGTTGGCGGTGAGGTTCGACGACAGCCCGGCCGCCATCACCACGATCATTGTTTCACCGATGGCACGCGAAACAGCCAGCAAAATTCCACCGACGATACCGGGCAATGCCGCTGGAATAATCACTCTCTTGATGGTTTCTGACTTTGTAGCACCCAGCCCTTCAGAGCCGTCACGCATGGCTTGAGGTACCGCATTAATCACATCATCGGACAGGGAGGAAACAAACGGAATGATCATGATGCCCATGACCAGGCCGGCAGCAAGAGCTGATTCAGAAGAAACATCGAGCCCGATAAGTCCGCCACTGTCCCGTATAAACGGTGCCACGGTCAGCGCGGCAAAGAAACCGTATACCACGGTTGGTATACCGGCGAGAATTTCGAGTAGCGGCTTTGCGACAGCGCGTACTTTTTTGCCTGCATATTCGGCCAGATAAATAGCCGACATCAGCCCGATAGGGACGGCAACCAGCATCGCAATAAATGAGATCAGCAAGGTACCTGCAAACAGTGGCACTGCGCCAAAGGCACCGGAAGAACCTACCTGGTCTTCACGTATCGCCATCTGCGGGCTCCATTCCAGCCCGAACAGGAAAGAGGTCAGCGGTACCGTTTCAAAAAACCGGATTGCCTCGAACAGCACCGACAGCACAATTCCGATGGTGGTAAAGATTGCGATTGTAGAACTGGCAATCAGGAAAATCTTGACAATGGTCTCAACCGAGTTGCGAGCGCGCTTTTCTCGCTGGATGGATTTCATTGAAAGCAGGGTACCGAGAATAGCCAGCACCAGTACCACAACCGTAAGCGCAGCACGGCTTATGCTTTGTAAATGAATATAATGATCTGCCGCTGCCTGCATAGCCGGATCGACATCGCGCGACACGATATTACCGGAGACGAGGTTTCTTATATCATTGACAACCAGGTTCAGCCTGTCAGGGCCAAGACTGCGGATTTCCTCCGGCAGGCCGGCAACAACCAGATGGGTAATAATGCTTGTTTCGAAGAACATCCATATAGCCAGCACAAACAAAGCTGGGATTCCGCACCAGATTGCCGTGTAGAAACCGTAATAGGATGGCAATGAATGCAGTTTCCAGGCTTCACCCTGCACCACTGCAAATGAGCGTTTACGCCCCAGCCAGTAACTGAATATGGCCAGCAGTGTGAGCGTAAACATCAGGGCAAAAATTGACATCAGGAATTCTCGCTTTTCATAGCATTTGTGTGCAGGAGCATACCGCCGCCTGCGAAGAAACAGGCATGGCCGGTCATTTTCTTATCAGCTACAGGAACAGACATTTCAGTGTTGCAGAGACAGAAAAACGGCGACCGCCAGTAGAGTAGCGGCCGCCGTCACATCCTGTGCTATTACATTTCAAGGTTCTTCAGGTTCTTGATAGCAGAAGCGAACCGTTCACGTTCAGCTTTCGGCATCGGAATCAGGCCCTTGTCGGTAAGGTAGCCATTGTCACCCCAGGTGCCTTCCTTGTCCCACTCAGCAAGGAATTCCTTGATGCCAGGTACCTTGCCAATGTGCGCTTTCTTGACATAGAAGTAGAGTGGACGCGAAACCGGGTATTCACCGCTGGCAATGGCTTCGAACTCGGGCGCCACGCCATCGATCAATGAACCCTGGACCTTGTCAGTATTCTGGTCAAGGAAGCTGAAACCGAATATACCGAGCGCATCAGCATTGGCTTCTAGCTTCTGTACGATCAGGTTGTCATTCTCACCGGCTTCGATATAAGCGCCGTCTTCACGTACCGTGTGGCAGATTGACTTGTACTTCTTCTTGTCCTTCTTCTTCATTGCCTTGATCCAGTCAATCTTTTTGCAGCCGCCTTCCATTGCCAGTTCGGCAAAGGCATCGCGGGTACCGGAGGTAGGCGGCGGGCCGAGTACTTCGATCTTGATGTTCGGCAGGTCAGGATTAACATCCTTCCATGTCTTGTACGGGTTTTCTACCAGTGTTTCGCTGCCGTCAGGATTAGGAACATCTTTAGCCAGTGCGAGGAACAGATCCTTGCGGCTCAGTTCCATCAATTTGGCTTTCTTTGAGTTTGCTACGGCAATGCCGTCATAGCCAACCTTGACTTCGACAATTTCCTTTACGCCGTTCTTCTGACATTTTTCGAACTCGGACTTCTTGATGCGTCGTGAAGCATTGGTGATATCCGGATGCTCAATACCAACACCGGAACAGAACAACTTCATGCCACCGCCAGAACCGGTGGACTCGATTTTCGGTGTCTTGAAATTCGTGGTTTTACCAAATGTTTCGGCAACCACGGTGGCAAACGGGTAAACCGTTGAAGATCCCACGATCGAGATGTAATCGCGTGATGCTGCATTGGCCATTGTTGAGAAACAGATTGTCGCTGCTGAGGCCAGGACAAGTAATTTTCTGTTCATAATATCCTCTGATAAGTTGGTAACTTGAATGTGGAGGGAGATTATGGATTCGAAATATTACGGAAATGTTACAAAAAAATAACAATAAAATGACGTCATCAGGCCGGAACTCAGAGACGCAGGATACGCCCGTTTTTCACCACTTATTAGTCGATTAACTAGAAACCAATCCAGTTATTGACAGCCTTGCGAGCCGCCTCGTTATCCGGGCGCGCAACCAGGCCATTGCGGCTGATACTGATGCTGTAGCGTGCGGCATCATTCATGGGCAAAAATACGGCGCTGCCATAGGTCGCATCAACCATGCTCATCCAGTCTTTATATTCATTGGCATAGCTCCACAAATCGATACGCTCTTCCGTGGCCAGCGCGTGTACCGTGTGCGGCGCGTTGCGCTCCTGCTCAATATCGGTATAACGACCGGACAGGCGATGCAGCCGGTAATAGGAATCCAGGCCGAGCAGGTTGGCATAACCGTGCCAGGTCAATATCTGTGCATCAAGCTGCCATTCGTCACCGCGTAGTTCGTAGAACCAGCTTTCCCCGGAGGCCAGTTCTTTCAACTCAATACTGTAGTGCTGGGGTGCTATTTGATGTAAACGAATACTGGCAATCGGCTGTTCGTATACCAGGCGCTCATAGGTATGGATATTGGATGAAACAAGAAACAGCATGCCGGCGACTGCAAGCAGGGCGATACCGGTAATCTCGTACCTGACACTGCTCATCATCAACCGCTTTGTAAGCTTGATGATGCCGAGTAAACACAGCAGTACGCCAATACTGCCAATCAGGATACTGGTTATTGTCAGAGTTTGCACAGTCTAGATCAACGGACAGAAAACCATGCCGTGAACTTCAGTCCCCGGCCTCGTTAAGCTTTTCTCTCGCTTTGTCAGCGGCGAAAAAGTCACCGGCAGCTTCACAGACATTAACCAGCCTTTCCAGCACGCGTTCATTAGTCTCATCATGCGCCAGTGCTTTTTCACAAAACGCGCGCGCCCTGGTCAAATCACCGCGCGCATGCTCAGCACGCGCAAGACCGAGGTAGGAGAAAACATCATCACCGTTCTTGAGACTGGCTTCATAATGCATGATCGCATCATCAATTCTATTGAGGCTGAGCAGCGCATCACCCACACGCGTCCACAACGTCTGGTTTTCGGGTTCCTGCTCGAGAATCCTGTCCCACCATTCGACTGCCTTTTCCATATTCTGCTGACCACGAAAGCAGTCACCCATGCCAAACAGTGCGAAGTTATTGTCCGGTTCAATTGCCAGCGCTTTCTCATAATGATCCATTGCGCGGTCAAATTCCTTGCGCCTGCGATAGATATTGCCGGTCATGGTCATAACCACAACGTTTTGCGAATTGTTTTTCAGCAAGGTTTCAAAACAGAGCAAAGCCCTGGTATCTTCATGCTGCGCATAATAAACGTTACCGAGACCGAGCAGTGCAAAGGGATCATTTGTGCTGACTTTCAGCGCATGCTCATAGAAGGCGATTGCATTTTCGGTATCATGCAATTTGTGATAAGCATCAGCGACACGCACCATCACATGGCTGTCCCTGGGATTGATTTCAAGATAACGCAACCAGAAAGGAATGGCCTGCTGCGGGTCTTTCATACCGCGCCTGGCATCACCGGCACCGCGTAACGCAAACAGGTTGGTTTTGTCTTCTTTCAGGATGGCGTCATAATATTTTGCAGATTCTTCAAACTTGCACAGTTTGCGATAAACATCGCCCAGCCCCGCGAGCACGTAAGGATTGTTGTTATCCAGTTCGTAGGCTTCCAGGTATGTCTTTTCTGCTTCCTCGAATTGTCCCTTGCGAAACAGGCGGCTGCCTTTCTTGGAAAGATCAATGACAGACTTCTTTGATAATTCAGTCATTATGATATTTTGTTATTTTTTCTGTACTTAAAAATACATTTTACACTAGTATTAGTAGCAGCTGATTGTCTGGATAGCAACTAGAACGGGCCACGAATTTCAAAGGTCAGGCCACCCGGGGAATCACCACTGATACCGCGTTGTGAACTGAAATAAAGGCGGCTGCCATCCGGACTGAACGCCACGCCGGCAATTTCCGACTTTTCGTGCCCTTCGAGTTCCACAATCGGGTAGATACTGCCGTCGTTTGCAATGATCACCACCTGCAGGTTGCCACCGTCTTCCGCCACGTAGAGCGAACCATCGGATGCCACTGTAATATTGTCGACACCGGTTAACACCGGGTCAATGTACACGCTTTCATCATAAAGAATGCTCAGGCTCTGGCTGATAATATCGAATGCCCACACCCGGTTATCGCCCTTGGTGGTGAAATAAACCCGGTTCTCAAAGTAGGCGATACCTTCACCCTCGTTGAAACGTGTTGCAGGTGTTTGCAAACGGGTCGCCGTCTTCCGCCCCAGCGGGTCTTTGATCTCCAGCCACTCGACCTTGCCGGTTTCACCGCCAATCACCCGTGCTGCCTCGAGTTTGCCTGCGGACAGGTCCGGATAAGCAAACGGCGTAAAGCGGTACAGGCAACCGTCCGCCTGATCCTCGGTCAGGTACAGTTTGCGATTGAGTGCATCGACCGCAACGGCCTCGTGCCTGAATACACCCAGCGCCGGCCGGACCTCGGCCGCTTTGACACCCAGTGGATCGCATTCCCATACCCTGCCGTTATCGATCTCCTCACAGGAGAGCCATGTTCCCCAGGGCGTGGTCCCGCCCGAGCAGTTCCGGCTGGTGCCACGCAGAATCGAATAGGCATCGATCAGTTTGCCATTGGCGTCGAAACGCAGCGCCCCGACACCACCCTCATAGTCGTCGAGTTCACTGTTGGAGACATAGATCCAGCCGCCATTATCGTCCTTGAAACAGCCCCCGCCGTCAGGAGCCGCATGCCAGACATATTCACACCCGCCAAGCGGGGAAATAGACGACTCGGCAACAATGCGCGAGCTGAATCCGGGTGGCAATCGAACACCATTGCGGTCGGCGGGCAACAATTCGACGCGTCGTTTTGCCGCCCACCCGCTGCCGATGACCAGGCCGCCCCACAGCGCAGCGCTGCTGTAAAGGCCAGTTTTGATTAACTCTCTTCTGTTCATATCATTGATTTTTATCAAATTGCTGCAATGCCAGCCAGAAACAGGACGAATTGATTTACTTTAAGCAGTCGACACGTAAAATGCCGCTAATGGCAGATAATAAAATAACCAAACGCGCCTACCTGGTCGATTCCAGCATATATATCTTCAGGGGCTGGCATGTCTACCCCGAACATATGACCGATAGCGACGGCAACCCATCAAACGCGGTCTACGGCTTTACCGAATTCCTGCACGAGCTGATCCAGCTGGAGCAGCCCGAGTATATTGCCTGTGCTTTCGATGCAAAACAAACCAATTCCTACCGCCGGGAGATCTTCCCGGACTACAAGGCCAACCGGCCGCCGGCACCCGAAGAGCTGAAAAGGCAGTTCAAATACTGCCGCGATTTTTGCCGTGCCGCCGGTATCGCCGATTACTCGAGTAACCGTTACGAAGCTGACGACATCATCGGTACCCTGGCCACACGCTTGCGCGCGCAGGGCTATGCCATCACTATAATCAGCGCCGACAAGGATCTCGCCCAATTGATCAAACCCGGCGATATCTGGTGGGATTTTGCCCGTGACAAAATCTTGCATTACCGCGATGTCGAGAAGACCTTTGGCGTCGTGCCGGAGCTCATTGCCGACCTGCTCGCCCTGTCCGGTGATGCCATCGACAACATTCCCGGGATACCGGGTATTGGTTACAAGATGGCTTCCAACCTGCTGAAAAAATATCCCGGAATCGAATTAATACTCGACAATATACCCAGAATATCCGATATGAAATTCAGGGGCTCCGCACGCATCCAGCGCCTGGTTGAACAACATCATCACATCCTGCCAATGAACAAGCAACTGACGACCATCGTTACCAATGCTGAATTCAAAGGGCCGAAACAGGACCTGCTCTGGGAGGGCATCGATGAAGGCGCCCTGCACAAGATGTTCGATCACCTGAATGCAGGACCCGGCCGCCGCGAACGCTGGTTTAACCTGCAACCAGTCTAGTCTGCGAAAAACGCGAAT
>JASFVM010000202.1:0-5286 GCA_050049835.1 Gammaproteobacteria bacterium | reverse complement strand
AGTGGATTGAGATGAACAGGACAGGCGCTTCGAATAATGTACACCTTTCCCCGGGCAAGCGTTCCTGGCTGCGTTTCAAGGCCAACAAACGAGGCTACATAAGTTTGTGGCTGTTCAGTATTTTATTTGTACTGAGCCTGTTTTCCGAAGTGCTGTTCAATGACAGGCCGCTGGTCGTTAATTATCAGGATGAGCTGTATTTTCCCTTTCTCAAGGCCTACCCGGAAACCGCCTTCGGCGGAGATTTCGAGACTGAAGCAGACTATTCCGATCCTTATGTGCGTGAGCTGATTACGGCGGGAGATAACTGGGTCATCGACCCGATCATCCAGTACAGTTATAACACGATCAATTTCAGGTCGGAATTACCGAATCCGGCACCACCGACCACGCAGAACCTGCTGGGTACGGACGATCGCGGCAGGGATGTATTCACCAGGCTCGTATACGGTTTTCGACTTTCCGTGCTGTTTGCATTTGCATTGACCGCGATTGGCGTGGCAATCGGTATCCTTGCTGGCGCGGTGCAGGGATATTTTTCGGGCAGACTCGACCTGATCATGCAGAGGCTTATCGAAGTCTGGGCATCGATGCCGGAGTTGTATTTGCTGATTATTTTTGCCTCGATCTTCCAGCCCAGTATCTGGTTACTGATCATACTGTTGTCACTGTTTGGCTGGATGGGGCTGTCGGATTATGTGCGTGCTGAATTCCTGCGTGGCCGTAATATGGATTATGTGCGCGCAGCACGCGCGATGGGCTTGTCGGACATTGCCATCATGCGGCATCACCTGCTCCCTAACAGCATGACACCGGTTATAACCTTCCTGCCTTTTCGTATCAGCGGTTCAATTCTTGCTTTGACCAGTCTAGACTTTCTTGGCCTCGGCGTGCCGCCGACCACGCCGAGCCTGGGTGAACTGCTTGCCCAGGGAAAAGAGAACATCGAAGCATGGTGGTTGTCACTGAGTACCTTCATCGTACTGGTGGGGACTCTGATGTTGCTTATATTCATCGGCGAAGCCTTGCGTGAGGCCCTGGATACAAGGAGGCGATGATATGACAGACAGGATTATCCAGGTCGAAAACCTCAGGGTTACTTTTAACACACAGGGTGGTGATATTGAGGCTGTGCGTGGAGTCAGTTTCAATATAAACAGGTCTGAGAATGTTGCGATTGTCGGCGAGTCAGGCTCTGGCAAATCTGTTACGGCATTGTCGCTGTTAAAGCTGCATGACGAGAGGCAGGTGGAGTACCCGGACGGCAGGATAATCTATAACAATCGTGACCTGATGCTTGCCAGTGAGTCGGAAATGAGACGAATCCGCGGCCAGGATATATCAATGATCTTCCAGGAACCGATGTCATCATTGAATCCGGTGTATCCGGTTGGTGTACAGATCCAGGAGACACTGAAGCTGCACAAGAAGATGGACGAAAACGCCTCAAGAAAGATCGCCATTGATCTGCTTGACAGGGTAGGTATCAGGGAACCGCAACAAAAGATCGATTCGTTTCCGCACATGCTATCCGGTGGTCAACGCCAACGCGCAATGATTGCGATGGCGCTTGCCTGCGACCCTGTGTTGCTAATAGCGGATGAACCTACTACCGCGCTCGATGTAACCGTGCAGCAACAGATTCTTGATCTGTTGAAAGACCTGCAGCAGGACACCGGTATGTCGGTTCTGTTGATAACGCATGATCTTCATCTGGTGCGCCGCTTTGCCGACCGGGTGTGCGTCATGCATGAGGGCGAGATTGTCGAACAGGCGTTGTCAAATGAACTGTTCAGAAATCCGCGGCATGAATACACAAGATACTTGCTCGACAGTGAGCCTGAAACACGAATCACCCAGATCCAGCCGGAGGAAAATACGGTGATCAATGCTGAAAATGTGCGTGTGTACTTCCCGGTACGCAAGGGCTTTTTCAAACGCAAGGTTGCTGAAGTCAAGGCGGTAGATGATATTGATGTCGAGCTCAAACAGGGAGAAACATTGGGCATCGTCGGTGAGTCCGGCTCCGGAAAAACCACGCTGGGGATGGCGCTGTTGAGACTGGTTGATTCAACCGGTCAGATCCGTTTTCGGGAACACGTTATTTCGGATTATCGTGAAAAACAAATGCGCCCGTTGCGGCGATTTTTTCAGATTGTATTTCAGGACCCGTTTTCATCGCTGTCACCAAGGATGACAGTTGAGCAGATTGTCGGCGAAGGTTTAAAGCTGCATTACAGCCATTTGAGCAAGGACCAGCGCTATGAGCGTATTGTCAAAACCCTGAATGAAGTCGGGCTGGATGAGAATACCTTATGGCGCTACCCGCATGAATTTTCCGGTGGCCAACGCCAGCGCATAGCCGTGGCACGTACGGTCATCCTGGAGCCCGATGTCGTTCTTCTTGATGAACCGACCAGCGCACTGGATGTTTCCGTGCAAAAACAGGTGCTGAGCCTGCTTTCCGAGATTCAGCTCAAGCATAAACTCAGCTACCTTTTTATCAGTCATGACCTGCGCGTGGTGCGCGCGATGTCACACCGGGTCATTGTGATGCGTGACGGCAAAATTGTCGAAGCAGGCCCGGTTAAGCATGTGCTGGAAAACCCGCAGCAACAATATACCCGCGAGCTTGCCCGGGCCTCTCTTTACTAGTCACTGCGGGCGGCTCAGCTGGTAAGCGGGGTATGCCAGGGCATCAGAAGAAAATAAAACAATATCAGTCACTTGTGATCTGGATCTGCCGTTGACAGTCTGTTTTGTACTGGCTGATCCTCAAGGCCGCCATTATTGTGAACGGGCGTTATCTATCTCTGAATAGCTGTAAAATCTTCCCGGACTAATACTTGACTAATTTAGTAGGTATTTGTAGACTAAACCATACTATTTTACTCAGGAATTATGAGGTGGTTCATGAGACTGTCAACAAAAGGGCGCTACAGCGTCACCGCAATGCTGGATCTGGCAATTCATGATAAAGCAGGCCCGGTGACACTGGCCGACATATCACAATGCCAGGGCATTTCCCTTTCTTACCTGGAACAGCTGTTCGCCAAATTGCGCAAAGGTGGCCTGGTCAAGGGCGTACGCGGCCCCGGCGGCGGTTACCGCCTGGCGCGTCCTGCAAGTGAAATCAGCATTGGTGAAATCATCAGTGCAGTCGACGAAAGTGTTGACGTCACGCGTTGTGGAGGCAAGGCAAACTGTAATAACGGGGATGCCTGTCTGACGCACGAACTGTGGACTGAGCTCAGTAAAAGGCTGTATGATTTTCTGGATAACATTACGCTGTCACAGTTTGTGGACAGGCCGGGTATACCTGAGCTGTCATTACAGCGCGACAAAATGAACGGGCGTTTCATCCTGGCCAGACGACAGGCTGAGGCAATATCCCAGGGTATTCTATAGAGGTATCTGGCAATGGCTTACAGTGAAAAAGTACTCGATCATTATGAAAATCCCCGCAATGTGGGTTCCTTTGACAAGGATGAAACCGATGTCGGTACGGGTATGGTCGGTGCGCCAGCATGTGGTGACGTGATGAGACTGCAAATCAAGGTCGGTGACAATGGTATTATTGAAGACGCGGTGTTCAAGACATACGGTTGCGGCAGTGCCATTGCATCCAGCTCTCTCCTGACAGAGTGGGTCAAGGGCAAGTCACTGGAAGAGGCCAGGGCGATCAAGAATACCGATATTGCAGAAGAACTGGCGTTGCCGCCGGTCAAGATCCACTGCTCTGTCCTCGCCGAAGATGCTATTCATGCTGCAATCGAAGATTACAAAGGCAAGCACAGTTAACCAGTCCAGTAATTGACCGCTACCACCGAAAAGCCCGCTGAGCGGGCTTTTTTTGTGTGCACTGGCAGCAAAAGTTATAATACGCCACTTATCCATTTCAACCGGGGAAAACACGTGCTTGAGGCTTATCGCAAACATGTAGATGAACGCGCGGCAGAAGGCTTGCCACCATTGCCACTGGACGCACAACAGGTCGCTGATCTGGTCGAAATGATCAAAAATCCACCCGCGGGAGAAGAAGAGTATCTGCTCGATCTGCTGATTAACCGTGTTCCACCCGGTGTGGACCAGGCTGCTTATGTCAAAGCTGCTTTCCTCGCTGATATCGCCAGCGGCAATGTGGCATGCGGGCTTGTTGACCGTGTTCGGGCAACCGAATTGCTGGGCACCATGCTGGGTGGCTATAACATTCAACCGCTGATCGGGCTGCTCGATGATGATGTCACCGCCGAGGCGGCTGCCGCAGCGTTGTCGCGTACCCGTCTTATTTACGACGCGTTTCATGATGTGGCTGATAAGGCAGATCAAAACGCCCATGCTGCACGGGTACTGCGTTCCTGGGCAGATGCCGACTGGTTTACCTCACTTCCGCCATTGAGTGAAGAAATTACCGTTACCGTATTCAAGGTTCCTGGCGAGACCAACACCGACGATCTTTCACCTGCAACAGAGGCCTGGAGCCGGCCAGATATTCCGCTGCATGCAAAATCCATGTTGATCAGCAAAATGGATAATCCGCTGGAAACGCTGGAAGAACTGAAGCAGAAAGGGCACCCGATTGCTTACGTCGGCGATGTCGTTGGGACAGGCTCGTCACGCAAGTCCGCGATCAATTCGGTGTTGTGGCATATGGGTACCGACATACCTTATGTACCGAACAAGCGGGAAGGTGGTGTGGTTCTCGGTGGCAAGATTGCGCCGATCTTTTTCAACACGGCGGAAGACTCGGGTGCCTTGCCGATTGAATGCGATGTTGCCGACATGGAAATGGGTGATGTGATACGTATTCGCCCCTTCGATGGTGTGATCCTGAACGAAGCCGGTGATGAAGTATGCAAATTTGATCTACGTCCGACAACCCTGTCTGATGAAGTGCGTGCAAAGGGGCGCATACCGCTGATAATCGGCCGTGGCCTCACGGATCGGGCTCGTGAGTTTCTGGGTGACAGTCCGTCTGAAATATTTCTCAGACCTGCTGAAGTTAAAGACACCGGCAAGGGTTACACGCTGGCGCAGAAAATGGTGGGTGTGGCGTGCGGTGTTGAGGGTGTCAGGCCCGGTGCTTACTGTGAACCGAAGATGACTACTGTCGGATCGCAGGATACAACCGGTGCGATGACACGTGATGAGCTGAAAGAGCTCGCCTGTCTCGGCTTTTCAGCTGACCTGGTGATGCAGAGTTTCTGTCATACAGCCGCGTATCCGAAACCGGTCGATGTCAAGCTGCAACACGAGCTCCCGGATTTCATGCAGACACGTGGTGGT
>JASFVM010000019.1:0-17196 GCA_050049835.1 Gammaproteobacteria bacterium | reverse complement strand
GATGAATATCATCAATGGCGGTGAGCATGCCGACAACAGTGTCGATCTGCAGGAATTCATGATACTTCCTGTAGGTGCGCCGAGCTTCAGGGAAGCATTGCGTTATGGCGCCGAAGTATTTCATACCCTGAAGAAAGTGCTGCATGCAAAAGGGCTTAATACCGCTGTTGGTGACGAGGGCGGATTTGCACCGGACCTGGCTTCGAACGAGGCAGCGATCGAGGTGATCCTTGAAGCGATTTCCAAGGCCGGCTACGAAGCGGGCAAGGATATATACCTCGGTCTTGATGTTGCTAGCTCCGAGTTTTACAAGGACGGCATGTATACCCTGGCATCGGAAGGCAAGACGTTCAATTCAACGGAATTCACCGAATACCTGGCTGACTGGGTAGACAGGTACCCGATCATCACAGTCGAAGACGGCATGGCCGAAAACGACTGGGAAGGCTGGGCCATCCAGACGGAAAAACTGGGCAACAGGGTACAGCTGGTCGGTGATGATCTGTTTGTCACCAATACATCGATTTTCAAGCAGGGCATCGACAAAGGCATCGCCAATTCAATTCTGATCAAGCTCAACCAGATTGGAACGCTGACTGAAACCCTCGATGCCATTCATATGGCTCACACCTCGGGCTATACTGCTGTCATCTCCCACCGTTCGGGTGAAACCGAGGACAGTACGATCGCGGATCTGAGCGTCGCTACGCTGGCCGGACAGATTAAAACCGGATCATTGTCTCGATCGGATCGCATCGCCAAGTACAATCAATTGCTGAGGATTGAAGAGGCGCTCGGTGATGATGCTGTTTATGCCGGTGTGAATGCCTTTAAACACTTAAAGTAAGTTGAAACTTATTGTTGCTATCCTGTTTGTATTGTTGATTTGGCTGCAATACAAGCTGTGGCTGGGTGCCGGTGGAATACCTGAAGTACTTGAACTGGAACAGGAGATTGATGCTGTTCAGTCTGAAGTGGATACACTCCAGGAACGCAACAAGGCGCTTGATGCCGAAGTCATGGATCTGAAAAAAGGGATCGAGGCGATCGAAGAGCGTGCACGCAGTGAAATGGGCATGATCAAAAAGGATGAAATCTATTACCAGGTTATTGACAGTGACGTTGAACAACCGCTAGAGGATGCCGCAAATGAATAACGGCTGTGAGATCTGGGCTGTGATCCCGGCAGCCGGCATCGGCAAGCGCATGCAGTCTGATATACCCAAGCAATATCTGGATCTTGCCGGCCGTCCGGTGATCGAACACACGATTAACCGATTGCTTGCAGTTGCACAGGTCAGAGGCGTTGTGGTTTCCCTGCAGCCTGATGATCCTTACTGGCAGAATATCCATATCGAATCAGAAAAGCCTGTATATCTTGCTGCCGGTGGTGAGGAGCGTTGCAACAGCGTAATCAATGCGCTGGATACCTTGTCCGCACTGGCTGATTATAACAGCGCCGTTACATGGGTCCTTGTTCATGATGCTGTACGTCCCTGTGTCAGCATTGACGATATCTGCAACTTGATTGATTGTGCGTCCGCTTCAGAAGCAGGCGGTTTGCTCGCGATGCCGGTGCGTGACACCATGAAGCGAGAGGATAATGACCAGTGTGTCGGCCAGACCGTTGACAGGACGGGCCTCTGGCATGCACTGACACCACAGCTTTTTCCATGTGAGACCTTGAATATGGCATTGAAAAAAACGACATCTGACGGATTTATCGTAACCGATGAATCGTCGGCTATGGAGCATGCAGGATTTCGTCCCCGGCTGGTCGAGGGCCGTGAGGACAATATCAAGATCACGCGTCCTGCCGACCTGCATCTTGCAGAACTCTATCTGAAAGCCATGTTGTTGCAATCCGGGCATGAGAGACAGCAATGACACAACAGCAGTTGCCATTTCGTACAGGTCACGGTTTTGATGTTCATCGTTATACCGAGGGTAACAGTATAGTTCTCGGTGGCGTGAAGATACCGCATACCCGTGCATTTGAAGCGCATTCTGATGGTGATGTGTTGATACACGCGGTATGTGATGCCTTGCTGGGCGCTATCGCTGCAGGCGATATTGGCCGACACTTTCCTGATACAGATGCCGCTTATCAGGATATAGACAGCTGCATACTGTTGGCAAAAGTATACCAACTGGTAACGGAAGCCGGTTATAAAATCGGCAATCTCGATGTTACTGTAATCGCACAGTCTCCCAGGCTCGCGCCTTATATCGAGCCTATTCGAAAACGTCTTTCGATTGTACTTGATGCCAATGTCAATCAAATCAATATAAAAGCCACAACTACTGAGAAACTTGGTTACATCGGCAGGGAAGAAGGTATCGCTGTGCACAGTGTTGTCATGCTTGTTGCTCATTAAAATTTCAACGTTGATATCATTTTTTGCTGTTTTTTTCGGGTAAAAATGCATTTTTTTATCAAAATGTATTTACATTCCTGACATAAAGGTATAAAAAAAGCCGACTGTATGTTCCACCAAACACCAAAGGGTCTAAAAACAATGTCACCAGTAAAGAAAAAAGTATCAAAAAAGAAAGTTGCCAAGAAGAAAGTTGCTAAAAAACGCGCAGTAAAAAAAGCAGCACCAGCAAAAGCGGTCAAGGCAATAAACTCGGGCTACACAAAATCACAACTGTATGCACACATTGCTGAAGACACAGGTCTTGCAAGAAAAGACGTTGCAAAAGTATTCGATTCACTTGGCGATGTAATTGAAGGCCACATAAAAAGTCGTGGCGCAGGTGAATTCAAGCTGCCAGGTTTATTGAAGGTTAAAGTGAACAAGAAACCGGCTACCAAAGCGCGCAAAAATGTTCCCAATCCATTCCGTCCTGGTGAGTTCATGGATGTGGCTGCCAAACCGGCTCGCAAGGTTGTCAAGGTGCTGCCGCTTAAAGCGCTTAAGGACATGGCTGCAAAATAATATTACCGGGTCAGGCATATCTGACTGCAAGGTAACAAGCGGACCCCTGTAAGACGCTGTTTTACAGGGGTTTTTTATGTTTTACCCGTTTGCAGGTCAGGCCGGCGAAACGCACTGTCAGTTGTCAGCTGTGGTAATGGTTACAGCGTCAATCGTATTGATATTTCAGATGTATGCGCAATATTCACTATGAACAAGATTCTGTATATGCACGGGTTCAACAGTTCGCCTGAATCACACAAGGCCCGGGTACTGCATGATTATATGCAGCGCCAGGGTCTTGGTGATCATATCGATATACCGAAAATACCGCCGCAACCCGCGGCAGCCATTGAATTGCTGCAGCAGCATGCCGACACAATTACCAGGGATTATGCCCTGTCACTGGTTGGCAGTTCATTGGGTGGATTTTATGCGACGTGGCTGGCGGAGAAGTATAATTGCCCGGCGGTACTGATAAACCCGGCGGTGCGGCCGCATGAATTGCTAATGAAATACCTGGGTGAAAACAGGAATTACTATACAGATGAGAACTGGGTTCTCGACCACAACCACATAACGCAATTCAGGGAACTGTATATTGAGAGAGTAACACAGCCGGAGCGTTATCTTGTTCTGCTGCAGACAGGCGATGATACGCTCGATTACCGCGAGGCACTGCAGAAATATGCAGGCTGTTCATTGCTTGTTGAGCAGGGCGGCAGTCACGAATTCAGCGGATTTGAAAGACATCTTGAAAAAATACTTTCATTTTGTAATGTCACTCCAGGTTAAATTGACGAACTTATCAGCAGAAATATCCAGGAACTAACATATGTCACTCGGCCCGGTAATGATGGACCTCGCAGGAACAGAGATGTCGGCAGCAGAACGGGAGCTGCTGGAAAATCCGCTCGTTGGCGGCGTCATTCTGTTCACCAGAAATTTTGAATCGATTGATCAGATCACGGCACTCGTCCGGTTGATACACGCCGCAAGATCGCCTCACCTGCTGGTGGCTGTTGATCATGAAGGTGGACGTGTGCAGCGCTTTCATGATGGTTTTACCCGCATTCCACCAGCCAATGTTTTTGGCAGGATCTTCAAGGATGACCCCGACAAGGCGCGCAAATATGCTGAACAGGCAGGCTGGTTGCTGGCGGCAGAGCTGCGTGCAATCGGCGTCGATTTCAGTTTTGCGCCGGTGCTTGATCTTGCTCATGGCGTCAGTGGCGTTATCGGTGACCGTGCATATCATTCAAGGCCGGATGTTGTTGCTACACTGGCGTTTGCCACTATGCGCGGCATGCTGCGTGCCGGCATGCACGCCGTTGGCAAGCACTTTCCCGGTCATGGTGGTGTTGCCGAAGACTCGCATCTTGCGCTGCCGGTCGATCACCGTGACCTGGAAACGCTGCTCAAGGAAGATATCGTGCCGTTTGCGAAAATGATTGCCAATGATCTGAGCGGCATCATGCCGGCACATGTTATCTATGACAGGGTTGATGACAGGCCGGCTGGTTATTCAAGAATCTGGTTACAGCAAATATTGCGCAAGCAGCTGAATTTCCAGGGCGTGATATTCAGTGACGATCTCAGTATGGAGGCTGCGGGTATAGCCGGAGGCTATGGCGAACGTGCGCAGCAGGCGCTGCAGGCCGGTTGTGATATGGTGCTGGTATGTAACCACCCGGAAGGCGTCGCGGAAGTTATCGACCACCTGGAGGGATATAAAAGTCCGACATCGCAAATGAGGCTGGTAAGAATGCACGGCAAAGGTGGAATCCCATATCAGGAATTACGCGCTGAGTACGAGTGGCAACAGGCCTCAGCCCTGATTGCCGCTCTTGACCAGTCTCCATGGCTGGAAATGGATGTTTAATCCTGCTGTCCTGTGCAAATTCAGTACGACAATTTTTTCAAATTAGCGGAATCATAGTAATGGCAAAAAAACTGCTTATCATTCTGGCCAACTCCGATCCGGAAAATCCTGAAGAATTCAGTGCTCCGTTGTTCCAGGCCATGGTCGCCGCCGCGATGTCGCACAAGGTTGAGGTTATATTCACCGGTCTTTCGGGTGTGCTGGCGGTCGTCGGACATGCAGAGCAGGTGATTTTCAATATCCAGGAACACCGTACGGTTTACGATGTTATCAAAGAGGCACACCAGGCAGGCGTGGTCTTCAAGGTGTGTTCGCCAACGCTCGAAATGTGGGGTAGCGAGCTGATCGTGGAAATCGATGAAACCATCGGCACGGCCTACATCATCGAAGAAGCCATGAGTGATGACACCATTACATTTACCTATTGAACATGTCGCATTTCACTCTTTTCATCATGCCGTCCTGTATTAAAGTGATACCAAACCATGTCCGATTCAAACACAAACCGGAACAATTCAGCTACTAGCAGGCAGGCGCTGCTGCAGGTCCTTCAGCAGGCGGAAATCGTCTTCAATACAGCCGATATAGAACGCGCAATAGATAGGCTTGCACAACGGCTTACAGAGCGTCTGGGAGACGTTTCACCTCTTGTGCTTTGCGTGATGCAGGGTGGACTGATGTTTGCCGGGAAGATCATGTCGCAACTGCCGCTCGCTGCGGAATTCGATTACATTCATGCAACCCGCTACGGCGATAACACAACGGGTGATGAAATAAAGTGGATTGCCTATCCGAAAAAAAACCTGCAAGAGAGGGTGGTGCTGATACTTGATGATATTCTTGACGAGGGTTATACCCTCGCAGCAATCGAACAGTATTGCCGTGAACAGGGTGCCAGTGATGTTATTTCGGCCGTGTTATTGCAAAAAAAGCACGACCGTCTCAAGCCTGGCATGTTCTGTGAATACGCTGCCCTCGAGGTTGATGACCGCTATGTGTTTGGTTACGGTATGGATTACAAGGGCAAACTGAGACACCTGGACAAGATTTATGCAATAGAACATAGAGTAAACGACCATGCCTAAAGTCGGTGTTATTGGCGGCAGCGCCTTGAATGCAATCACCAACCTCGAAGTCAGCCACCGTGAAATGGTAAATACACCCTACGGTGCAACATCCAGCCCCTTGCTGTTCGGTAAAATGAACGGCGGTGAAATCATTTTTATTCATCGCCATGGCTTTGGCCACAATATCGCGCCGCACGAGATCAATTACCGGGCTAATATCTGGGCATTAAAAGAACTGGAGGTGACTCACATTATCGCTACCGGTGCTGTCGGGGGCATCACGCAAAATATGTCGCCTGTGACCCTGGTGGTGCCCGACCAGATCATCGATTATACCCACAGCCGCAATCAGACGTTTTATGAAAGCAGTACTGACCCCGTTGTTCATGTCGATTTCACCTGGCCCTATGATGATGAGTTACGCACTGTGCTGAACAGTTCGGCTGTGAAGCTGAATATGCCCGTTGTCTCAAAGGGAACCTACGCAGCGGTGCAGGGGCCGCGCCTGGAAACGGCTGCTGAAATTCAACGGCTGGAACACGAAGGCTGTGATATCGTGGGTATGACCGGTATGCCCGAGGCCGTGCTGGCACGTGAACTCGGCATCAAATATGCCTGCTGCGGGGTGGTTGTGAACTGGGCGGCGGGTAAAGGCAGCCATGATGAGTCCTTGCTGGAAACCATCAACGCAAATATCAAGACCGCCAAAACCAGCGTGTACCAGTTACTGGAAGAGGCGCTGCCTCGGGTTATGGAACTCTGAGCGCAATCGTGACAGATGCCGGTCCGAAATGACTGATTGTCTTTTCATTCATCATTCTGCTGCGTGAATAGTTTGCCAGCGTCGCTTTTATTGTTGCCCGGATTGTCAGTCTTCTGGCTGGCTGAGCTATGCCACCAGTCCGCAATAATTTTTCCGGTTGCAGGGTTGACCAGATAGCCATAGGAGCGGTGACAATTCAGACCCTTCTCATTGTGAAAGAAGTTGTAGATACCGTCGGTGTGGTCTTCGATCGAATCGATGATGCCAAGATCGAGCATGGGCTGAAAATCATCCTGAAAATGCCTGTCCAGTGCGGTAATATCGCCAACAGCAGCGACATTGATCCAGTGCCGGATGAGTGTGGGGTATTTGCGTACCCCTGCCTCGCTATTGCCGCACAGCCTGTGTTGAACGAAATTCATACCCAGCGGACTGCCCAGGGAGAGAAAATCAAGCTTTTCCCTGCGGTTTTCAATATGGGAAAGCTCCCAGAATGCGTCGTACGCAATAATTGAACCCATACTGTGTCCAATGACAAGCACCGGCTCTTTACGGACAAGCATCGGGCGTATCAGTTTCTTGAGTTGCTCACGGATATGGTAGGCAATATTGTCACTGTTCCGGAAGTAACGACGGGTCTCGTTTATTGTTGCTGAAGCGGGTCCGGGAAGAAAACGGATTATCATCGGATAATGGTCGGCGATTGCATATAGCACCCGGTCCAGACGTCGATGCCAGGCATGTGCTTCCCTGATGTCCTGTTGTGTCGGTCCGTGGGTGTTAATCAATGCATCGATCCATGGCAGATCCCGGCTGCCGTCTTTTTCAGCCGCGTAATAGAGATGGTTCCACGCAACCAGTCTGAAAGCTTTATCCTGCTTTTTCATTGCTGCGGCAATATGGCTATCTGCGCGTTTCACGCCTTCCAGCAAGGTCCGCCATAACATTTCCCGGTGCTGTGCAGGGGCGGGCTTCGGGTTTTTCCCGGGGATGAAGATAATATTCATTCTGGTGATAACTGTACTGGTGCATGGTGACCACTGCAGGTTATTTTATCTCAATCGCTGACTGCTGATGAGTTAGACTTCGTTGCTGAATCAGACCGGCACAGGTGTTGGCCCGGTTATACAGGCTACACCTCGTGCGCGTCGAGTAAATTTACCTGATCATATCGGAGGCGGGTGTATTCTTGCTTGCAAACACCACGTTATAGCTGAAATGTCTGAAATCACGTTTATCAAGGGCAAGGATCGCGATCTCGAGTCATCGATCGACAGCATGCTCAAAAAACTGAAAATGCTGGGTATCGATATTGAAGAAGTGTCGTGGCTGAATCCGGTGCCAAATGTCTACTCGGTTCACATCCGGGACAAGGCCTGCGGGCTGATGTTTACCAATGGCAAGGGTGCCAGCCACAAAGCCTGCCTTGCCAGTGCGCTGGGTGAATACTTTGAAAGGCTGAGCTGTAATTATTTTTTTGCCGATTTCTACCTGGGTGAAAAGTTCGCTGGTGATCACTTTGTGCATTATCCTGACGAACGCTGGTTTTCGATGAACGGCAATACCATGCCGCAAGGCCTGCTTGATGATGCCTTATGGGATTATTACGACCCTGAAAAACAATTGCATGCCGGGCAGATATTCGATACCAACTCGGGTACGGGTGAGCGAGGTATTTGTGCTGTTCCTTACCAGCGTCAAAGAGACAGGCAAACGGTATGGTTTCCGGTCAATATAGTCGGCAATATCTATGTCAGCAACGGCATGTCAGCGGGCAATACCGCAGATGAGGCTCGTGTACAGGGGTTATCCGAGGTTTTTGAGCGCTATGTCAAGAACAGGATAATCGCTGAAGGAATCTGTCTGCCCGAAGTGCCCCGTGAAGTTATTGAGCGTTTTCCGGCTATCGCAACTTCGATCGATGAACTGCAGCAGCACGGCTACCACCTGCGTATTGCCGACGCCTCTCTGGGTGGTATGTTCCCGGTCATGAGTGTGACACTTATCAACCCGAAGAACGGTTCAGTCTTCGCCTCATTCGGTGCGCACCCGTGTTTTGAAGTCGCGCTCGAGCGTACCGTGACGGAATTGCTGCAGGGTAGAGGGCTCGATCAGCTCGACGGTTTCCAGCAGCCAAGTTTCGATCTTGATGAAGTGGCCGATCATCATAACCTTGAATCGCATTTCATCGATTCCAGTGGCCTGATAGCCTATGAGTTTTTCAAGGCCACACCGGACTTTGGCTTTGTCGACTGGGATCATGATGCTGATACGCATGATGAATTCGCGTACCTGTGCCGGGTTATTCATGATCTCGGTTTTGATATCTACATTGCGGATTATGAACACCTGGGGGTCTATGCATGCCGTATTATCGTGCCGGGAATGTCAGACATCTATCCGGTTGATGATCTGGTCTGGAACAATAATAATGAAGGCGCCCTGTTCAGGGAAGCAGTCCTTTCACTGAAAAACCTCGATCGTGACCACTGGCGCGACATGTTCGTCCGGCTTGAAGAGGGAGGCTACAATGATTTTCAGCGCGTCGGCGAATTCATCGGAGTTGCGCCGGACCCGGGGACCACGTGGGCAACATTGAGAATCGGTGAGCTCAAAGCCATGTTGTGCCTGGCAATGCAGGATCAGCGTGCAACAGACTGGGTAGACTGGTGTATTCAGATCGATCAACTCGGTGAAGAGCGGACCAATGCTTACCGCTGCATTTATGCGCTCCTTGAAATCAAGCATGACGAAAACCGTCACTTTGAGGAATACAGCAGCAGTCTGTCACTGATGTATGGCGAAGATACTGTCCAGAGAGGAATGGAAATTGTCGAAGGCAGGGAAGTATTCCATGGTTTACACAGCCCCGGATTATCATTGCAGGGCTTTGACTTGCACAACAGGCTGCTGGAAGGATACAGCAAACTGCACCGGGCGAAACAGTCAAACTGGAAACACGGATGAGCACATTATTGATCAACTGATGTGGAAATGATTTCATCCATGTTCGCGCTGAACCTGTTGAACCGATGTCCTGCGAGTGGCTATGCCAGGCAACCATCAGCAGGATAGATTCATACAGCAACAGATCAGCGACACGCTATAGCTTTAAGGAAGCGATTGCGCACAGTGTTACACATGGCATCAGCCTGTTACCCAGTGCGCCCGGGCTGGTGACACTGGTGCTTTATTCAAGCCAGTATGGAGATGTCTGACACATGGTCAGCAGCAGTGTTTACGGTGTGCACTGAACATGCTTTGATGGATCATCCACTGTATCACGCGATAACCATACCCAATCTCAGGAAAGTGCTGCAAAAGACTGATCATGAAGCAATATTTCTGCTGATCGCCGGGACCTGTACACCGTATACACCAGACAGTTTGCGCGGTGGCCGTGGGGAACCCTGTCCGGTCTGCTGCTACTGCTCGCTGGCAGTGTGCCACATTTTTGCGTTTTTCTTTTATGTCATACCGGGCGGTGTCCCGGCCTGATAGCGGCCTGTCTGAAAGTGTTGCAGTATCAGCTACAATCTGCATAGTCAGACTTATTCGAGGAAAGCCATGCGTAATCTGCTGATTCTCTCTATTCTTGTTGCCGGTGGTTACCAGCTTTACGCCCGCTATCATGAACAGGCAGCCACTGCCTATGATGAAAACGGCAATCCACAGACACTGTTATTCACGTTTAATGGCTGTAAACCCTGCGACGATGCCAGGCGCTTGTTAGTAAAACGGCGCATAGAATTTGCAGAGTTCAATGTGGCTGATGGCGATGAGCAGACAGAAAAAATGAAGCACTACGGTGGCGGCAGGTATATGCCATATCTTGTTACCGGTAAACGCAGGGTTTCGGGTTACAACGAACACGAAATCATCGGCGCGCTTGCGGAAGAATACGGGCGTGATTTGCTGACACGAGAGGAACAGAAAATCATGAGCAGGCATTTTGATACGGCCGGCAATCCTCGCGTCGTGATGTATGCAACACAGCGATGCGGCTACTGTATCAAGGCGCGCGAATACTTCAGGGATGCAGGTATTGCTTTTACCGAGCTGGACATCAACAGTGATGCTGTGGCAAAACGCAGCTTCAATGCGCTGCAGGCCGCTGGTACGCCGCTGATTTATGTCGGCTACAGACGAGTAGAAGGTTTTAATAAAAACAGGCTGGAAGAGGCCCTGGCTTCCCTGTAAGCAGATTTATTACAGCTCGCGTAACAGCAGTTTACTTTCATGCTCGTAGCTTTTGCGGTTGAACAGGATAGTCAGACGCGAGCCGCCACATTGTCGCCATAAAATGGCAGAGCGCAAACCGGCGAGCAGCAGAGCCCTGATACGGCTTGCATTATTTTCATTGCCCAGGTGTGTTTGTTCGCCACTGACAATAATACGCGGGTTGAGATTACTGACAGTGTCCTTGTACAGCTGACCTATCTTCAGGATGGTATTTTCATGCATCAGGGAGAAGTAATCGAGGCCGGATTTAATGTTTTCGAGTGTTTTTGCAATCTGATCGAGCATTGCCTTGTTAGCCGAGAGCTTTTTCTCCAGCGTCAGCATGGAAATAACATAGCGAGTGATTTCCGTGTCACGATCACCCCGGTTTGAGTTCAACTGTCTGTTCAATTCGCGGATACCGGCGCCAACACCTGCAACACCGCCATACACATCTTCAACACTGCCGGCATCGAACTTGAACAGGGTTTCAAGACTGGATTCTATAACTGCGCTGTTGGCCATGCCGGTAGTGGCAATTTGCTTCACCAGTGAAGCAGCCTGAAAAACGCCAGCCAGTGCAAGGGTAAGGTCACGTTTGGAATGTTTCATAATGGTATTTTGCCACAGGGGATTGTAAAGGGTACAGAAGATGTAACCCGGTTGTGTGGCAATGAATTGTCATTGCATTGACAATGCAAGGGTTTTGGCGGAATACGTTGATTCTGTGCTTGTCACTATGCCCGGATATACTGCGATCAAATGGCGTCAGGAATTACGCATATTTTCTATAACGCCGCCGCCCAGACAAACCTCATCCTGGTAAAAGACAATCGATTGCCCCGGAGTGATTGCACGCTGAGGCTGTTCAAAATGAACGATATGTCTGTCTTCAGCAGTACTTTCTATACTGCACTGCTGGTCCGGCTGACGGTAACGTATTTTTGCCGTACATTCGTCGGCAGCTGAATCCACCCCGTTGATCCAGTGGATATGGCCGGTTTCAAGGGTGTTGTGATACAGATGAGGGTGATGCTGCCCCTGGGCAACGATCAGAATGTTGTTAACGAGATCTTTATCCACCACATACCAGGGAGCCTCATCCGCATGTTGCCGGCCACCGATGCCCAGCCCCTTACGCTGGCCCAGGGTGTAGTACATAAGGCCGTTATGCTTACCGAGGGTAATGCCGGAAGTGGACTGGATAGTGCCGGGCCTGGCGGGCAGATAGCGTTGTAAAAAGGTATCGAATCGACGTTCACCGATGAAGCAGATACCGGTACTGTCTTTTTTGTCATGCGTTGCAAGTTTGTGCCGGCGTGCGATATCGCGGACTGCATCTTTTGGCAGTTCGCCGACCGGAAACAGCGCACTGGCGAGCTGGTCTTCACTCAAGGCATGCAGGAAATAGCTCTGGTCCTTGTTCTCATCAATGCCTCGCAGCAGTTGCGTGTGTCCGTTTACCACGCGGGTACGCACATAATGTCCGGTGGCAATCCTGCTGGCACCCAGCGTGAGTGCATAATCAAGAAAAGCATGAAACTTGATTTCCCTGTTGCACAGAATGTCCGGATTGGGTGTGCGGCCGGCGCTGTATTCATGCAGAAAGTGACGGAACACCCGGTCCCAGTATTCGCTGGCAAAATTGACGCTGTGCAGCGGGATACCGAGTTTATCGCAGACGGCACGGGCATCGGCGAGGTCTTGTGCTGCGGCACAGTAATCCTCATCATCATCTTCTTCCCAGTTCTTCATGAACAGGCCTTCAACCAGATAGCCCCGTTCGACCAGCAGCAATGCAGCAACGGAAGAATCGACGCCACCGGACATGCCGACAATTATTTTTTCGCTGGACATGCTATACAGGCAACAGAATCAGAGGCCGATGTCTGAAGCGATGTGCTCGAGGATGTCGAGGCTGTAGCGCCTGCCTTCGAGGTAATCATCAATTGTGCGCAATACCATGGGGCTGCGCAGTTTATGATTGTGGTCTACAAGTTCGTCACGGCTCAACCAGAGCGCCTGTTCAATACCTTTATCGAGTGAATGACCCTGGTGGTGGTCATAACAGGAACCGCAAAACGAGAAACGTAAATAGGATTCGCTGTGGACCGGGTGGCGCCATAACTGGATGCCGACCAGGGCTTCCGGTTGAAATGTCCACGCGGTTTCTTCAAAAGTCTCACGTATAACAGCCTCAATCAGGCTTTCTCCGGAGTCCAGATGCCCCGCGGGCTGGTTATATACAAGCTGGCCATCAACCATCTCTTCAACGATCAGGAATCTGTTATCCTTTTCAGCAATCGCGGCGACGGTTACGTGGGGTTTCCAGATCATCATTGTGGCTTACCTTTGCTTTTGGAGCGTTGTCTTCTGACAGCGTACACCCAGAAACGGCTGATGGTGAAATAACCGGCAATACTGCTGACGGTAGCGAGGATAAAACATCCGGTCAAAAACGCTTTCCAGCTGCTGGACAATTCGTTTGTCAGCCACTCAAAGTTAAGATGAAATTCAAAATCCTGTGGCGGTGTACCGATAACCCAGGTGCCGACAAGATAGGCAAAATAAAACATGGGCGTTATGGTTACAGGATTGGTAATCCACACCAGGGCCACTGAAATTGCAAGGTTGGTGCGGAACACGATCGCTGCGGCTGCTGCCAGAAGCATCTGTGAGGGTACAGGCATCCAGGCAAAGAACAGGCCGACCGCGAAGCCGCCAGCCATGGAGCGCCTGTTGATATGCCACAAATTCGGTTCATGCAATACATCACCAAATATCCGCAGGTGCCTGTGTTCCTTGACCCGGGTATGAGTTGGCATGAAGCGTTTGAAGAATTTACGTGGCATCAGGCGGATTTCATTGAGGTGGTGAGTGCTTCACGTCAGCTGGGTTAATCGGGATGTGATCTAAATCAAATCAGCGTAAATTATGGTCTTAAATCAAATTATAGGCAAACTGGCCGGGGATACCGACCACCGGCTTCATGCCGCAGGAACAGGGAATGTTTCTTACTGCACTTTCATTACTGGCTGGCATTCTCAGCCTCACACCTTTCCGGGAATTGCCCGGTGCTGTACTGTATCTCGGCCTTCTGCCTGCGGTTGCGTCCGCCTGGCTCCTTAGAAGACATACATTCAGCCGGCTCTATTACGCCATAGCGGTATTCGTTGCTGGCATTTGCTGGGCTCAATACCATGCTTCTGCTTATCAGGAACGCATACTGCCGGAGTCGCTGGTCGGCAGGGACATCAAAATCACAGGACACATATGTAACATTCCGGTGAAGAATGAAACCGTACAGCGCTTTGTTATGCAAATCGAGCGATTTGATGCTGAGGGTTATGCTGGCGTCGTACCCCGGAAGTTAAAACTGAGCTGGTACTATGGCGAGCAGGTGCAGGCGGGTCAGACCTGGCAGCTTCAGGTCAGGCTGAAACCGCCTCACGGCTTCATGAATCCCGGTGGCTTTGATTATGAAGCCTGGTTGTTTCAGAACGGCATCCATGCAACCGGTTATGTCAGCAAAAGCGATGGTAACAGGCTGCTGCAGCCTGCAGCCTTTTACAATGTGGCGTCGATCAGGCAGCGGATAAGCGAGGCCATCACAGGCACATTGCAGGGTTCCAGCTATGCAGGACTGGTTGCCGCTCTGGCGGTGGGCGATCGTTCAGCCGTCGGACGTCAACAATGGAACGTGCTGATCAGCACCGGCACCAATCATTTGATGGCGATTTCAGGCCTGCATATAGGGCTTGCCGCAGCATTTGGATACTGGCTATGCCGGCGTATTTACCCGCCAGGCCTTATGCCTTTTGTCCCGGTACAGACGGCAGCGATAATAGCGGCGCTGATCGTTGCATTGAGTTACGCAACACTGGCAGGTTTTGCCATTCCGGCGCAGAGAGCGCTGCTGATGCTGATTTGTGTTGCCGGTGGCGTACTGACAAGACGTAGCAGCCGTCCGCCTGATGTTCTCGCCTGCGCGCTGATACTCGTGTTGATCAGGGATCCGTCATCGATCCTGTCAGCCGGTTTCTGGTTCTCTTTCCTTGCCGTTGCCGCCATTTTTTATGCATACAACGGCCGTTTTGCGCAGTCACGCTGGCTCAAATGGCTCTGGATCCAGCTGGTTATTGCGCTGGCCCTGTTCCCGTTATCGCTGTTTCTGTTCCAGCAGACTTCACTGGTGTCGCCACTGGCAAACCTGTTGATGGTGCCGTATGTCAGTTTGCTGGTAGTGCCGCTGGTATTGACTGGCACACTGATGCTGGTTATCTCGAGCACGGTTTCCACAGTGCTGTTCACTGCAGCCGACCGGCTTTTCGAATGGGCATGGCCATGCCTGCAATGGCTGTCTGCACTGCCGTATTCGTACTGGACAAAAGCACAGCCCGGTATGCTGTTCACACTGCTGGCACTGCTGGGCGTGGCGATTGCGCTGGCGCCGGCGTTACGCAATGGGCGCGCAGCCGGAATTCTGCTGATTTTGCCGGCCATAACCTGGCAGCCGCAGTCACCTGTAATCGGGGCATTTGAATTGAACGTGCTCGATGTTGGCCAGGGGCTGGCCATTGTCATCAGGACGCATGCCCACACACTGGTGTATGACACCGGTGCGCGTTTCAGCACGAGGATGGACAGCGGTGAAGCTGTTATACGACCGTTTCTTACCCGCAATGGTATCGCCAGGATTGATCTGATGTTGATCAGTCACGGCGATGCTGATCATATCGGTGGTGCGCGGTCTTTGCTCAATGCTTATCCCGGAACGGCCGTAATGGGGCAGGGCATTGAAGCGTTACCTGCAGAACACAGCAGTCAATGCAACGAAGGTCAGTCGTGGACCTGGGATGGTGTTGTTTTCACTGTTCTGCATCCGGATGATACAGCCTACACGACAACCAACAATCGTTCATGTGTGTTAAAAGTCGCAGGCAGCGGTGGGTCAGTACTGATGACTGGCGATATCGGGAAAAAGGTTGAAAACAGGCTATTGTTACAACACGGTAACACGTTGTCGTCGGATATCCTGATCGCTCCGCACCATGGCAGTAAAAGTTCATCGAGCATGGATTTTATCCGCGCGGTTTCACCGACAATGGTGATTTATGCGGCCGGCTACCGTAATCGCTACCATTTTCCCGCGGAGAGGACTGTCGCGCGTTATGCGAAGTCGGGGGTGCAAATGTATACGACCGGGCTGGAAGGTGCGATCAGCGTCGATGTGCATCCGCAACAGGGAGTCGGAGACGTTCGAGGTTATCGTACGAGCGCGGGAAAATACTGGAACCATAAGCCGCCGAAGCTTCGCCAAGATGGCTAATTTCAAGTATCATAGGCCTTCAGGCGGGCTGTGCCGCTAATAACTATAAACATAATGAAAGCAGGTGGGATGTGTTTGAGTTGGTGAAATCCGGTGGCTGGTTGATGCTGCCAATAATTCTCTGTTCTATCATTTCTGTTTCAATCATCGTCGAGCGGTTCTGGAGCCTCCAGCGTGAAAAAGTATTGCCCAGGCACCTGGTTGCATCAGTCTGGCATATGATCAAGACAGGAAAACTGGAGGCATCCAAGATTGAAGAGGTCGGCAGACAGTCGGCGCTTGGCAAAGTGCTGACTGCCGGTCTCAACAACAGGCAGTACAAGCGTGAGCGCATCAAGGAGAGCATCGAAGAACGTGGCCGTGAAGTGGTGCATGAACTGGAACGGTTTCTCAATACCCTCGGTACCATCGCCTCGATTTCACCCCTGCTGGGTCTGCTGGGGACGGTCGTTGGCATGATCAAGGTATTTACGGCCATCACCACGCATGGTGTCGGCAATCCCGCGGTACTCGCCAATGGTATTTCACAGGCGATGATCACCACAGCAGCGGGCCTGTCTGTTGCCATTGTCAGCCTGATCTTTTATCGCTATTTCAGGCGACGTGTCGATACCATCGTGGTTGAAATCGAGCGTGAAGCGATCAAGATGGTGGATGTTATCCACAAAAACCGCGAAAAACAGGCATGAATCTCCGACCCGACAGAAGCGATGAGAGGGTAGATATCAATCTGACCCCGCTGATTGACGTGGTGTTTCTGCTGCTGATTTTCTTCATGGTATCGACGACATTCGATCGTCATACAAAACTCAAGGTCGAGTTGCCCGAAGCCAGTGCTAAAATGCAACAGCAGCCACAGGAAGAGCCGGTGGTGCTGGCTATCGATGCCAAGGGTAATTATTTCATTGATGATCGCCAGCTGGTAAACACAAAGCTGGATACACTCAAAATCGCCTTGCAGAAAACAGTTGCAGACAGAGAGGATGTTTCGCTTGTGCTGCGGGCGGATGCCA
>JASFVM010000200.1:0-5294 GCA_050049835.1 Gammaproteobacteria bacterium | reverse complement strand
ACAGTGGTTCCGTTTTTTTGCCTTGCAGATGGATCAGTGTTGGCGAGCCAAGCAGTTAAAGCAGTTCGGTCGGGTTTGCTTCAAGCAGGCCGTCAGGTAGTCTGTCTGTTTCTTTTAACATTATGTATAGCTTTCAAAGTCCCATTCGTGGACGGGTCTGTTGTGTTGTTGGTTCTGGTAGTAACTATGAGTCAGCAGGCGCATATCACGCTCGTGTAACTCGGCAAATTTTCTTTGCCATTGCGTGCCGGTTTGTTCACATTTCATACGTGCTTCTATGATACCAAGATAATGCTTGCTGTCTGCTGCGGCAATTCCCAGTTTATCAAGGCCGGTTTGTGCTTCAGCCAGCAACCTGTTCAACACCAGGTCCCTGATGGTATGCCTCTGGTTGTCTATCCATAAAACGCGGTGACCTGGCCCCAGCTGTGCAGACCTGTAGAAGTTGTCTTTGGTTTCGGCAAACGATAATACTGCTTCCGGCGGTTCAATACAGGTTGCATAGTATTCAACCAGCCCATAATAAAACGCGATATTTGCAATATTGTCGGACACGCTTGGTGCGCTTGACATGGTACGGTGCTCAACCCGCAGATGGGGCGTGCCATCATCATCGAATCCTATCAGTGGCCGGTTCCAGCGCCAGATCGTGCCGTTATGCAGGCGCAGGTAATTCAGTTTTTCGGGGTCGGAGTCATAGCTGACCGGCAGTAGTACCGGGTAATGTTCCAGGTTTTCACTGAAGCACTCGAACAGGGATTCACGCGCATAGTGGCTGCCAAAACTGACGCGGTGTATCGGTCCGCTGGCGGCGCCACCGATACCGCCAATATCGACCGACTGCTCAAATACCGGGATACGCGTTTCATACCAGAGGTCCTTGTTGAACAGGAACGGTGCATTTGCGCCGACGGCAACCAGGGGTGCAGATAAAATCATCGAGGCGTTATAGTAACGTACCGCAAGATTCTGTGGCATTTGCAGATGTATCTGCAATGATGTGGAAGCCGCTTCGAGCATGACATCCTTATGTTCCACTTCAAGATGCTCGTTGCCATTGATATTGAGGCGTATGGTTTTTCCCTTGCGCTGTCTGAGCACCTGCTCATTTAATGCGCGGTAACGATCAAGAGACGAAATGTTATCCAGTGAGAGGTCGTTGTCTGTTAGTGTAGGCAGTATGCCGATGGCCAGCATATTGCAACCAATGTCGCTCGACGTCTGCTGGCATTGCGCCCATAGCTGTTGAAGTTGCCTGTCAAAATCACTCAACAAATGTTTGTTGAAGAACTGGGGTTCTACATTGAGTTCAATGTTGAATTTCGCCAGTTCAGGAAAAACATACGGGCTTCCCGACTTTGAAAGAAAGTCTTCGTTGTGCGGGCATGGTGAAGCGTTATCATCGATAAGCCATGCCTCGAGTTCATAACCGGCAACAGCTTCCCTGTTCGACAGGGATTGAGTGTTAAACCACTCAGCCAGAATTTCCGTCTCCTGTCTCAGGCGCTTTTCATACTGCTGATAGTCGCTCTTGGTAAAGCGACTGTATTTGATTTCTTCACCCATGCTGTCGTTCAGTCAACTGGTTGTTTAACTTAAATATGACCTGAGCTGTGCGAGGCGCTCAATGGTGCCAATATCGACCCACTCCCCGTTATGGATTTCCCCGCTGACGCTGTTTTGTTCTGACTTTTTTCTGAGAATGGGTGCGAGGGCTTTTTTCCCCGGTTGTATTCCGGCAAAAAAAGCCGGTGTGTATAACCCGATCCCGCTGTATGTGAGCTTGTTTTCACCGCTGTTTTTAATCAGACCGTTTTCCAGGGCAAAATCGCCTTCTGTATTGTGCTCAGGATTTTTCACCAGCACGAGGTGTGCTTCATGCTCCAGGGCCCTGCTCGTCAGTGCAGACAGTTCGTAATCGCACCAGATATCACCGTTAATCACAATGAAAGCTTTGTCACCAAGGTGGGGCATGGCGTTAATAATGCCGCCGGCGGTCTCAAGAGCCTCATCGCCCTCGTCAGCATAGATGATATTAATCGAGTAGTTGCTCCCATCCCCGAGGGTTTCGCGGATTTGATCAGCAAGCCATGAAATATTGATAACAACGTCCCTGATGCCTGCCCTGGCCAGGTTGAGCAGGTGATATTCGATCAGTCGATGCCGGCCCACCTGGATCAGTGGTTTTGGCGTTATGTCCGTATGTGGGCGTAAGCGTTCGCCGCGACCTGCGGCCAGTATCATTGCTCGCATCAGTAGGTTACTTCCGGATGTTGCAGTGCTGTCGATTGAAGCAGATTCAGCAAAGGTGACAATTCATCATATTGTTTACAGGCGTCGACTACATACTTTAATGTGAGCGGCAAATCGTCGAGATATTGCGATTTTCCGTCGCGGTAGTTCAGGCGAGCGAATATCCCCAGGACCTTGAGGTGACGCTGTACACCCATCAGGTCAAACCAGCGGATGAACTGGTTCCGGTCAGCAGGGATATTAATGGATGTCAGCTGCAGATATCTGTCCAGCCACTGTTCTACCTTGTTTCTTGGCCATTCTATATAGCAGTCCTTGAACAATGAGACCAGATCGTAGGTCACGGGCCCGATAACCGCATCCTGGTAATCAATTACACCCGGGTTGTTGTTGTCTACCAGCATCAGGTTGCGTGAATGATAGTCTCTGTGAACAAACACTCTTGGCTGCTGCAATGCTGATGCGGTCAGTAAATCGAAAACAGAGTGAAGCGCTGATTTTAGATGATCATCGAGATTGATGCCGAGGTGCCTGTTCAGATACCAGGGCTCGAACAGATCCATCTCATCCTGCAAGCGTTGTTTATCATAAAGCGGTAGATGATTTTGTATGCGTTGCATGTTAACCAGTGCAACAAGAGCATCGTTATAGAGTGTATCGCTGTTATGTTCATCAAGATGGTCAAGGTACTGGCGATCGCCGAGGTCATCCAGCAAAAGAAAGCCGCGATCGATGTCCATGGTAATGATGCCGGGTGCGTTAACATCGACACTGCGCAGCAGCCGGGTAATGTGAACAAACGGTTCAGTGTCCTCCTTGCTGGGTGGTGCGTCCATGGCGATGAAGGTCTGGCCGGTATTTCTGTCAGTAACGCGGAAATAACGCCGAAAGCTGGCATCGGAAGAGGCCGGCCGGATATCTGCCAGATGGTGATCCGGGATTGATGTCAGCCAGCTTTGCAGTTGTGACATTCGATCTTGGTTTTGTTGGCTCAATGAAGCGCTATCCATCATTAGTATGAAGTGTGCGGCATTTTATCAGTCTTGCAGGCATCTTCCGAATGAAAAATCCAGTTGCTGTGATTGGTATCGGTGAGGTGAGCAGCGTTTCAGCCCATGATTCTCTCAACCCGGGTCATCCGGTTTTCAACATACATGCCCGACTGGCCGCTGATGCGCTGTTTGCCATTGATATTGCCACCCGCGTGCTCGCCAATGTGGAAGCACTGTTATTTGAGCTGGTAGTGAAGAATGTCTATATGCTGACTACGAATATTGCGGGCCTTGAAACCGATGGAAACATCGGCGAACTCTGGTCCATGCATCGTGAGTTTGCAACTGAAGTGGCAAATGAAATTATCAGCTTGCAGGAGCAACTGGCCGGACAGCAGCCGGGTAGCCATCTGCTGATTGGCAGCATGGTGCGGGCATTCAAAGGTGATCTTGAATACAAATGCATGGATCGCAACGCCGGCGAGACTGGAACGTGCGCTTGAACGGGCGGATGAGTATGCGCCGGATTGGCCACGGGAAGGAGGTTGCCAGCACGTCGTGAATTCATTCAGGTACGGGTAAATGGCTACCTGGTTGTGATAACGAGTCTGGGTTCTTCGTTGTCCTCAATAGTGCTGGTAAGAATGCCACCGTATTCGATTTTCAGATTGCTGTAAACGCGCTCGAGACCCATACCCAGAATATTTGCGGTGATTGCACGAATCACGCCGGCATGAGCAACAATCAGTAGATGCTCGTTGCTGTATTTTTTTGCGTTATCGTTGTATGCGTCCCAGACACGCCTGGAAAATGCTTCAAGTGGTTCAGCGCCTTCAGGCCGGTTTTTGATCGGATCCCTGTAAAAGTGCTGCAAAGCCTCGGCATCGCTGGAAAGGATTTCGTCGGGTGACAGCCCCTCCCAGGCGCCGAAACCGATTTCCTTGAACCTGTCGTCGATGCTGTAGCCGATCCTGAGTTGTTTCGATAATTGCTGTGCGAAATCATGGCAGCGTGATAGTGGTGAAGTCAGCACATGTTGCCAGTCGGTGCGCCCGGCAACCGCATTCCACATTTGTTGCCATCCTTGTTCTGTCAACGGGTCATCAACCCCGTGTCCGCGATAACGGCGACCGCCCAGTGGCTCGCCATGACGCAGTACGTCGATTCGAGTAGTCATTATTGATAGCAGGAAAACTGTATTGAATAGCGGATTATTACACTGTATCTGTTGATATTCGACCAGGATTATAAAACATGGTCATTACACGGTATATGTTGTCACAGGGCGGGCCGGGAAAGCCGGCAGCTGGCTGTTTGTTAATTAACCCAGCCAGCCGCCAAGGGTCAATAAGGCGAGTACCGCAATCCAGATCAGTATGGAACGCATCACCAGGTTCTTCGCCGACATGATGCTTGATATTTCATCTGTTGCTTCGTGGTCACGCAGCGCCCCCATACCGGTGTTCACCAGCACGTCATAATTCTCCAGTGCCAGGTCTGTTTCATAGGGGCGGTTGCGATAAGCCTGTAAGGCGCCGTCGAAGTGTCCGGTGAGGGCATATCCCAGTGCCAGCATTCGCGCCGGCACCCACGACAGCACAGCCTGAAACAGGGTGGCTACGGTGGCAAGGCTGTCGCCCGCACCGTCCTGCTTGCTGAGGCTGGTTGTCAGCCGGTATAGCAGTGCACCGACAGGGCCGATAATCACGAACCAGAAGATGACAGCAAAGATACGTTCGTTGGCGACATGCAGTATGGCGCGGGTAACGTCGCTGGTTTGCTGATCAGGCGCTGTCGAGGCGGCGCGTTCAGTGAGTATACCGGCGTAATGCAGTGCTTCATCTTCATCACCGAGGCGGCGTGCATCAAGATAATATTCGATATCACTGCTCAGGCAGGCGGGTCCCAGACAATAGACAAATACCAGGATGGCAAACATCATGTACGGTACGTTATGCAGAAAATCAGATAGCAGGTACTGCATCGCGGCGATGATCAGAACCGGAAAAAACAGCACGGCAACAAGCAGTATCACGCCGTTGCTGGTGC
>JASFVM010000201.1:0-5294 GCA_050049835.1 Gammaproteobacteria bacterium | reverse complement strand
TGCCCTGGAACTGATAAAGCGGAACAGAATAACCGCACGAATCCGAGATGCGGTTGACCGCAATGTGGATGATGGATCGTGTTCCAATATGATAAGGGAACTGCTCAACGAGGTCCTCAAACTTTTGCCCCCCCTTGGTGAGGACCGTGCCGTTGCCATGGAGGCGAACGATTTTGGGCGACCCCTCGAACGCACAGAACATCAGGACAATGCGACCATTTTCCTGCAGATGGGCAATGGTCTCGACACCGCTGCCTGTTAAATCCTGGTACGCAACCTCGGAATCACCCAGAATACGGAATGAATCCCCGCCTTTGGGTGAGCAATTGATAGAGCCAGTTTCATCGAGCGGTGCTGTCGCAACAAAAAACATATGTTGTTGCCGTAGCCAATTGGCCAGCCGATCATCTATGACGTCGTAAACCTTTCCCATATAACCTCCAGGGTGTCTGGCGTCTTTGGAATAATCAAAAGAGTCAGAGTGATTATAACGCTGACATGGCAGAAAATATCGTTCACTCTGCACAATGCTGGACTTGTGCCTGCCCTCCCAAAGTGAACCGGAACGTTTATAGATGTTTGTTAAAATACTGCGCATAGCGTCTGCCAATGACCTTAGTAGCAAACGAGACTGAATCACTATCACCCGACGCCACCAGAAAGTGAATATGATTGGTCATCAGGCAGTAGGCGTGTATCGCAACACCATAGCGCCGTGAACACTCTTCCCGAAGTTCAAGATAAAATTGATTGTCTTGCGGCGCTATAAAGCAGGCATTGCGATTATTGACTCTCAGGACAGTATGATGGATATACAGGTAGATACGTCCTTGCACATCCTGGCATAGCAACTCCTTTGCAATCTTGTTAATTGACTATGGTTGGTGCTGGAACAGCGAGGCATGGTCAAAAAATATTCGCCACGTCCCCATTAACTCTCCAATCTGACTTTGCTAGAGTTGTAAGTGTTGCAAACCTGAAGGAGAACAACATGAGATCTTCAATACATAAAATCATGACCGCATCGGTCATACTGTTTTTCGGCTGGCAGACAAGCCTGATGGCGGAGGACAGCGCTACCAGTGCGAAAGCCGCCAGTCAATCCACCGCGCAAAGCACGGCCAGGGCACCCGCCGCCACAATCCCTCCACAACCGGCCTGGCGTGGTTACTACCCGCATCGTCCCTACTACAGACCTCACAGGCGAAGAGGTAGTGGCAGCGGGTTTGGCTTCGGCAGCGGCAGTGGCCCTAGTTTTGGTACACGCAGCGGCCCTGACTGGGGCAGGAATGACTGGGGCCGCGATCCATTCTTCGATGACCCTTTCATGAACGATCCCTTTATGGATGACCCGTTCTTCGACGACCCATGGCGGCGAAGAGGCAGTGGTAGCGGGTTCGGCTTCGGCAGTGACAGCGGCCCGAGCTGGGGCTCAGGAAGGGGTCCACGTTTCTACGATCGCGGCCGCGGCCCACGTGACTGGGATGGAGGCGGAATGGGATTCGGCTGGTAACACGTAATAAACATGGACAAAAACAAGCCCCGTGTAGCGGGGCTTGTTATTAAATACTGTGGTCTGTTTTTATTATGAAGCAGTTTTGCCTGGGCTTTGTAAACGAACTCCTATTAAGATCTGATCAAAAAGTATTCACTGCGTCCTCTTTTTTTCTTTTTGTTGTCCCCTTTTTTATTCCCACATGCCGGGTTCGGCCGCATGGCCCGGCGGCAGGCGTTGACCGGCCCAGCAAGCCAGTGCCATTTCCCTGACCGCGTCGATCTCGCTGGCGGGGACCAATGACTGGCGGGTGTCTTCCACCGGGTCGTCGTGGAAGATGTAAAGCCTCGAGGCCAGTTGTGCAAACGGCAGTGAGGACTCGCCGAAGCGCTCGCCATGGCCCTGTGTGGACACGATCACGCCGTTGCCCCAGTTCTGACCGCTGTCATTGTTCGGGTTGTAGAAATACACGCGCATCACGTCCTCCTGATCCAGTGCAACGCGGATCAGCGTGACCGCGTGCCAGCCGACGAACTGTGCGGCGCTGTCGGTGACCGCGATGCCGGCCGGTTGCGGGTGGATGACCGGCTGGTTGCCGTTGTAGAACGGGTGGTAACTGCTGTAGAACTGCCTGATGAAAGCATCGTACTGCTTCAGTGAACCGCTCGCCACGTCCACCGCGATCACGAATTCGCGGCCGACCCACCAGCCGTGAAACTCCGGGTTGATCCAGCGGTGCGGGTCCTCGCCGCGGTCCGCACAGAGGCGTCCCATCTCGCTGTAGACGCGATCGAGCTGCGGCACCAGTACCATCGACACCGGGTCGGTGTCGAGCGGCACCGTGCCGACCAGTCCGTCTGGCAACTCTGCCGAGATGATCGGTCGGCCCTCGAAATGCATCAGGATACTGTCTAATCTCGCGGCCTGCGCGATCAGGTGCATCAGGTAGTCCGGGTCATTGTAGGACCACATCGATATCGCTCGTGCCGACTGGCAGGTTGGATTGTTGCCCTGGCCGATGCCGAGTGGTAGCCCCAGCAGCGATATCACGCCGGCGAGCAGGTGCACCCGAGGCGGCAGCGCATCACCGAATACGGCGGACAGTGAAGCGGCGGTCTGCGCCGAAAGCGGCAGACCAATCTGGCGCCACAGGCTGGGTGCGATCGGCGGGGCGTAAAGAATGCCGCGCTCGAGCAGCATCGCGAGGCCGTAAACGGTCTGAGCGGTCTGTGGAAATACCGCCTCACGGATCAATTGATGGATCAGTTCGTGGAAACTGCCGAAGGCATCCAGCCCTGTGCTGCTCAGGCCCAGTGCGGCCGGAATCAACTGGGCCTGTTCGTGTTCCAGCAGCCAGTTCAGCAACACCGCGTGATAATCCGATACCAGCCCGACATCGTGCATCGCGCGGGCGAAGCCCTGAGCCTCCTGCTGCAGCGATGCGACATCCATCGCTTCCAGGCGCGCCCGATAGGCGTCAAGCCCGGGGTCGTCGATGCAGCCCTGGGTGGGGCCGAACAGCGCGCTGATCAGGCGATCGGCACCGAGGCGGGCTTCGCCTATGTCACTGGTCGCCTGGCTCAGCGCCAGCGATATCTGTGTGACCATGGCTTTGACGTCGCTGACCTGGATCGGGCGCTGCGCGAGGATGCGCCAGATTTCTTCGATCAGGCTGCCGAGCATATTCTCGTAGCCGATATGATCAAGCAAAAAGCGAAACAGCGCACTGACGGCGTTGCCCAGCGCGCCGAGTCGGACCCGCAGGGCTTCGTCCGGCGGGCCGATCAGGCGGTTGAGGTTGAGCGCCAGCACCTGGGTCAGGAAGTGCCGCGCGCCCTCGACCGATATCCCGGGGTGCGTGTAGGTGCCATTGGCGACGGCCAGCAGTCGCAGGTGGCTGAGGCAATCGAGTAAGACGGTATCTTTGCTGCCATGTTCCAGCGTGTTTCGAACCAGGCTGGGCAGCAGAACTGCGGGGTTGGCCCAGTCAGTGCCGATGAACAAACCGGCTGCGTCCAGTCTCGGCGCCAGCTTGTAGAGCCGTTGCGAACCATCGGGCAGGATAATTATGCGCGCGGCCAGTTCCAGCACCGGCGACTGGTAGCGTGTCTTGGCGAACGGCCTGGCCACTTCAAGGCGAACCAGGGCGTTCTCCATTTTTTCTTCCAGCAGTTGTGCCTGTGTTTCGGCACTCGGGGTTTCCCGGCTCGGGTCCATAGTATGTTCCGCTAGATATAGTATTCCAGTTCTTCCTGCGCCTTCAACAGTTCACGCATGCGGAAAGGGTCATCACCAAAAAAGTAGACCAGGCCCCAGTGGGTACCAAATGCACTGCGCTTGGGTACCTTGTTCTGCAGCGGTGACTGCAGTTCGTGGAACTCGAAATACGGGTCGTTTTCGGTCTCTTCAGGGATACGCAACTCGCTGATCACACGGCGGCGCGGATAGACGCCAAAGCAGCCCGCGTGCCCCTTCGCATCCACCACTTCGCGCGGAAAAAACGCCTCGATTTCTTCCTCGGTGCTCTTCGGGTCGAACATCAGCACCAGCGCCTGATAGGCACTGAAGCCGTAAGCCCGCTCGATCAGTTCGAAGGCATTGAAGCCCGGCGGCCGGTAGGCGACCTCGCCAAAATACATCTTGCCATCGCTGGTGACGAAGTACTCGGGGTGTATGAAGCCGAAATCGATATCAAAGGTTTCAATGAGCTTCTCGATTTCCTCGGTCACGCGCGGGCGCCACTTTTCCAGTTCGGGCGTGGCCGGAACGAACACCGAGTAGCCCAGGGTGACGTACTCCGATATATTCAGGAAGTGGATTTTGCGGTCCTTGATAAATGCCTCGACTGCGAATTCCCAGCCGTCGAGGTGACTTTCCATCAGCGCCGGAAATTCCTCGTCCGGTATGTTATCTACGTCGTCCGGGGTGCGAATCACACGGTGCCCGAGGCAGCCGGCCTTGTCAAAGGCTTTGAGGTGAATCGGATCGTTGGGGTCGCCGTCGAGCTTGAGTAGCGCCTGGTTTACGCGCTGCAGGAAATGGATCACGTCACCCTTGTCGTGCGCTTCCTCGAAAATGCCGACACGGATGCCGCCGAGCTGTGCACGGCGTTTCATCAGCGCCTTGTCGCGAAACAGCAATGCCTGACCCATCAGGCGCGGGTTGCCCAGCAGCACTGAATTGATCGCGCCGGCCCATTCCACCGTTTCCTCGAACAACGGGATTGCAATGTCGACGCCATCGTCCTTCAGGCGCTGCGCGATTTCCATCGAACGATCATTGAGTCGTTCGAAGTTCCATGCGATGAAGGGGATGTCATTCTCCTTCGCGTAATCTTCGGCCCACTCCGGGGCAATCACCACGTAGCGCCGGTCAAAGCGATCGATAGCGTCGATTGCGTTCAGGCTCCAGCCGAGAATGGCCACGTAGCCTTTGTCTGGATTGTAGTCAGGCATGATCAGGCTCCTGTTGGGGATAGTATGAATAAAAGGAGAGGCTGTAAATGACAGGCGTCAATCGCCGGTTGCGGCTGATTGTGCTGAGGTAAGCAGAAGGTTTACGAACTTGGCTCTATAAATCATATAGTTACTTAAACATCTATTGAGTGCAGTATCAAGTCGACGCCGTTTTTGTATCCTGACGAATGTTATGGTTGTCAAATTCGAAGCAAAAAGGGGGACGTAGGGATTAAATATTGATCAATCTATGTATATGGTTAAAAAATATTCGCTATGTCCCTTTATTATTTATATCTCTGATTGATTCCAGTTGCTGAATGCCATCATCCATGTACCAACGT
>JASFVM010000199.1:0-5301 GCA_050049835.1 Gammaproteobacteria bacterium | reverse complement strand
TTATTTGCGCCGGCGCAAGGGCGATAAAAAAGAGCCGCACTTGTTGCGGCTCAAAGTCCAGCAGGGTCAGGCTGGAATGAAAACAGGCAATACATCAGCAGGTTTTTCCGGCGCCAGGCCGCAGTGATCAACAGGTTCCGATTGAAACCAATGGTCTTGTGCGCCTTGCCTGTGCAGTTCAGTGCATAGTCTGCATGGATCCCTGGTCAGGTTGTTACCTTCAGGTTAATTATTTATGAAGAAACAGGCTTCGATGAGTGGCACATACATCTTGTTGCTCGAATGTGTTGTTCAGGCCGAGCTGTCGATCGGCAAGCTTGGCAGGATGACGACCGGGCCGGGGTATTACCTGTATGTTGGCAGTGCGTTTGGTCCCGGCGGCGTGCGCGTCAGAATAAACCATCATCGCAGAATCGCTGTACGCCCTCACTGGCACATCGACTATTTACGCCCTGTTGCCGGGCTTGTTGACGCATGGTGCGTCTATAACCGTCGTTGCGAACATGAGTGGGCGCAAATTCTGCTGCAGAGTGAAAACATCGCGGTGCCTTTGCGATACTTTGGTTCATCTGATTGCGGCTGTGCAACGCACCTGTTTCAGCTGGAACACAAACCGGCAAAGGCAGAGCTGGAGGCATTGCTGAACAGCCAATTGTCGGCTATGTGAAACCGCTGCCGGAGCGGTTTACATTCTTTCGACCAGGATAGATTTGATTTCTTCGTCGGTCAGCACGATCGGGTTGGTTATCATGCTGCTGCCACGCGAGTTTTTGACCACGTGATCAAGTCCGGAGGAGTCAAGGCCATAGCTGGCCAGGGTTGCAAGCTTCATGTCGTATGTCCATTGCTGCAGCAGTTCGACCAGCTGGTCGAGTGCCTCATCAATGGATTTAAAGCGTCGCTGTGCCAGCACTTCACTGACACGCGCGTAGCGCTCAATGGCAGCGTTGTCCGGTTCGCGTTCAAGCATGGCATTGATGTTGGTGCGGGTTGCCGTGGCAACCAGGGTGCCGCAAACCACGCCATGAGGTATCGGGTAAAAAGCACCGAGTGGTGAAGCGAGCCCATGGACGGAACCAAGCCCGGTCTGCGCCAGGTTGATGCCGGAAATCAAAGAAGCATAAGCCATGCGTTCACGGGCGTCTGCATCGGTGCCTGCGCTTTGATAGAGCGTGATCAGGCCATCGCGGGCCGCACGCAGTCCGCTGATGCCCAGTGCATCATTAAACACATTGGCTTTGATCGAGACATAAGATTCGATCAGCTGGGTCAGCGCGTCCATGCCATTTGCCGCGATTACTTCCTGAGGGCAGGTGGCGAGCAGTTCGGGATCGATGATGGCCACTTCAGCCACCAGTTTGTCATCGCGGAATGATTTCTTGAAGCCGTCTTCTCCCTGCCTGCTTATAACGGCATTTTTGGTCGCCTCACTGCCGGTCCCCGCCGTGGTGGGAACAGCGATTAGTGGTACCGCCGGGCCCTGGTACGGCAGCTCGGGTCCGACACCTTCGAGAAAATCCATCACCGATTTATTTACCCGCAGCAGGCCGGCGATTGCCTTGGCGGCATCCATGGCGCTGCCACCACCGATGCCGAGCACAACTTCGATATTGGCCGTGGCGAACTCACTGACGGCGGCATCCACCATGCCGGGTGAAGGTTCACCGTCTATCGTAATGTGCTCATGACTGATATTCATGGCAGCGAGCTGCTGCAGTAGCTTCTGCCATTTTCCACTGCCAGGAAAAGACCGGGCACCGGTGACAATTAATACACATTTGCCAAATTGCGCGGTCAGTTCCGCGGTGCGTGCAAAAGTGCCCGTGCCGAATTCAATTCGTGGCAGGCGGGCAACCGAGAAAGGGTTGAAACGGGTTATCACGTCGGCAACAGGCCATTATATGCCTCGCCATGTCGAGGTTCGGCCATCCAGTCGGCAACGGTTTCCCGCCAGGTCCTGTAGTGTGCTGTTTGCTTGTGTTTGGCGGCATCGGCGACGCTTTCATAGGCTTCATAGAGAATAAAACGAGCAGGGTTTTCCGCGGACTGCAGTACATCGAAACGGCGATTGCCGGGTTCCAGAACGGATGCTTCGTGGTTCTGACGGGTAGCTTCGATGAACTCGTCGATGTGTTCGGGTTTGACGCTGATATATACGATAGTAACTTGCATGGCGGTGTACCGAAATTTAGCCGGAGCCTGATGGTAACATTTTGTCTCTTGAAGCGCGTAACCCTGATCAGGCCACTGTTTTGGCGTCTTCATGATGTAACAGAATTGTAACATCATGTAACAACATCGTAACATCAGGGGATTAGACTTGGCGGCTCGAAAAACCCTTACATGCACATACAGCTTCGGTTTCAAGGCTGTTAATCAACATGCGAATGAAAGGAAGCAGCAGACTATTCAAATGGCGCCTATTAATCCGAACCAGCATATATCTCAGAAATTTGATGAGGAAATGGAAAACCTCAGAAACCAGGTGTTGAAGATGGGAGGCTTTGTCGAGCAGCAGCTACGCGGTGCGACAAAAGCGCTCAGAAAACTTGATGTCAGTGAAGCGGAAACAGTCAGCTTGAACGACAAGTATGTCAATACGCTGGAAGTATCCATCGATGAGGAGTGTACCCGTATCCTTGTGCGGCGTCAGCCGGCTGCTTCGGACCTGAGAATGGTCGTTGCTGTGATCAAGACCATTACTGATCTTGAACGCATCGGAGATGAAGCAAAAAGAATTGCAAAGATGGCGATAAATATTTCCGAACAGGATGGAGTCTTTCATAATCGCTATCGCGGGATTATTCATTTATCTGATCATGTAATACAGATGGTACATGAGGCCCTTGATGCTTTTGCCAGGCTTGATGCAGATGCGGCTTTCGATGTTGTTCGGCATGATGAAAAAGCTGATATCGAATATCAGTCAATCATGCGCCAGATGCTGACCTATATGATGGAAGATCCGAGGACAATCTCGGAGAGCCTTGATATTATGCAGGCGGCACGCGCATTCGAGAGAGTAGGTGATCATGCGATGAATATTGGGGAATATGTCATCTACCTGGTTAAGGGTAAAGATATTCGTCATATTGCGATTGAAGATTTAGAGAGAGATATTCTGAAATGAATAATGCTGTGATACTGGTTATTGAAGATGATGAAGGTATTCAGGACATGCTTTCTTACTCACTGGAACCTGATGGCTTCAAAACAATATCCGCGTATACTTCAAAAGAGGGCTGGGAAGCTATTGAGAATAAACAGATTGATCTTGTGCTGCTTGACTGGATGTTGCCCGACAGGTCCGGCATTGACCTGCTTCACCGCATCAGGAAATATTATTCTCAGCTTCCGGTTATCATGATAACCGCTCGCGCCGAAGAGGAGGACCGTGTTCTGGGTCTTGACGTAGGCGCAGATGATTACATCACCAAGCCGTTTTCTGTGCGCGAGCTGAAGTCTCGTATACAGGCCGTACTCAGACGCAGCATGCCTGACGAGCAGCCGATACAGTTTGGTGAACTGTATCTTGATCCTGTGAGTCAGCGCGTCAAGGCCAGGGATGAAGAAATAAATCTGCCTCCAACTGAATTCAGACTGCTGCATTATTTCATGAGTCACCCCGATCGTGTGTTCACGCGCGGCCAGTTACTGGACCAGGCATGGGGGGCTCAGGTTTATGTCGAAGAGCGCACGGTAGATGTACACATCAGGCGATTACGCAAAAACCTTGAACCCTATAATCTGGATACTCTGATCCAGACCGTTCATGGCAGGGGATATCGCTTCTCTAAACAAATATGAATTCCGGGCTACGCAGGGAAATAATCTATCTCGTTGCCGCAGGTATATTTATCCTGGTACTGGGCGTACTCGCGGGTTATGCACTTGAATTCCTGCTGTTAGGTCTGGCCGGCTATTTAGCCTGGCACCTCTATAACCTGTCAAAACTTATCAACTGGCTGTCCAAGCCAACCAAGGTGTTGCCTGAATCCGCTGGTGTCTGGGATGAACTGTACTATCAGCTTTACCATCTTTATCATCGTCAGCGCAAGGCTAGAAAAAAGCTTAAAACCATCGTTAATCGCTTTCAGGACTCAACCCAGGCCCTGCCGATTGCGGCCATCGCGCTAAACAGGAATAATGAAATCGAATGGTTCAACCAGGCTGCCGCAAGGTTGTTTAATTTACAGCAAGCAAGGGATGTGGGTAACCGGATCAACAATCTGATTCGTTCGCCGGTTTTTACCAATTATCTACAGAATAATGATTATGGTGAGCTCATAGAATTTGAATTTAACCACCGGCAAATGTCCATGAGTATAACGCCTTATGGCCATAACCAGTTCCTGTTGACTGCAAGGGATATAACACAACAACGGCAACTGGAAGATATGCGACGTGATTTTGTTGCGAATGCTTCACATGAACTACGTACACCATTAACGGTGATTGCCGGTTTTGTTGAAGCACTTGTTGAGCAGAGTGATGAGAAAATAAAAGTGCCGCTTGAAAGGATACAGCAGCAGACGGAAAGAATGCAGCAGATACTCGAAGATCTGATTATCCTGGCAAGGCTTGAATCCAAAGAGTCACCAATGGTATATGAAAGAGTTGATCTTGAGGAAATCGTTAAACAGGTTTATAGCGATGCACTCATGCTGGATCATGGCAGACATGACCTTGACATCTCAACATGCCCGGCAAGCATTATGGGTAACCGGGTTGAGTTGCAAATGGCTATAACAAACCTTGTAACCAACGCGATACGTTACACACCCGATAACGGTGTGATCAGATTATTCAACAGCATAGATGATAATGGTGTCCATGTCGGTGTTGAAGACAATGGAATTGGCATAATGCCAGAGCATATCGACCGTTTAACCGAGCGTTTTTATCGTGTAGATACGGGCAGGTCGAGGGAGGATGGTGGTACCGGTCTGGGTCTGGCCATTGTCAAGCATGTACTGGATCGTCACAATGCCGGTTTGCATATTGAAAGCGTACCGGGCAAGGGCAGCCTGTTTCGATGTGATTTCGAGCCGTTTGAAGCAGGCGCTAAAGAAAAAGCCGCATGAAGCGCACAGGGGATTCTTTTGCCGCGAAAAACGCGAACGGCGCAAATATTCAAAGAGCAAGGGTAGCCCGGATGAAGCAAAGCGTAATCCGGTGTTGTTCACGAATAATACAAAAATCTTGATTCACCACAGGCGCACAGAGAAAACCTTTTTGAAGTATAAATCAAAAGCCAAAATACACGCTTCAACTGAAAAATTCCTCTGTGACCTCCGTGCC
>JASFVM010000198.1:0-5340 GCA_050049835.1 Gammaproteobacteria bacterium | reverse complement strand
GTCAGAGGTAAATGTGATATTCGCAAATACAAGAATGCCCTGGGTGAATACCAGAAGAACTACAATTACCAGCAGGGATTTTATTAACCTGGCAATATAAATGTTAACTTTCATTAATACATAAATTAACTGTCTATTCCCAGTTCGTTCCAGATAGCGTCAATGCGATGTTTAACTTTTTCGTTCATTGTAATTGGCACACCCCATTCGCGATCAGTCTCACCTTTCCATTTATTTGTCGCGTCAATACCGACTTTAGATCCCAGACCGGAAACCGGCGATGCAAAATCGAGGTAGTCAATGGGCGTATTATCAACCAGGGTGAAATCGCGTACCGGATCAACACGGGTACTGATGGCCCAGATAACATCTTTCCAGTCACGGGTATTCACATCATCATCAACAACGATGACAAACTTTGTGTACATGAACTGTCGCAGAAATGACCAGACACCCATCATGATACGTTTTGCATGTCCAGGATACTGTTTTTTCATACTGACAATTGCAACACGGTAGGAACAACCTTCCGGTGGCAGATAGAAGTCGACTATTTCAGGAAACTGTTTTTGCAGTATGGGTACGAACACTTCATTCAGCGCCACACCGAGAATCGCAGGTTCATCAGGAGGCCTTCCGGTATAGGTGCTGTGATAAATCGGGTTTTTTCTGTGCGTTATGCGTTCAATAGTAAACACCGGGAAACTTTCGACTTCATTGTAGTACCCTGTGTGGTCACCATAAGGGCCTTCTTCAGCTTCTTCACCGGGATATAGATAGCCTTCCAGAACGATTTCGGCGGATGCCGGTACCAGTAATTCGCCGGCACTGCTTTTCACTACCTCGGTTCTGCCGCCTCTCAGCAAACCGGCAAAACCATACTCGGACAGGCTATCAGGCACTGGTGTGACCGCGCCCAGTGTAGTTGCCGGATCCGCTCCCAGAGCAACGGCTATTGGAAAAGGTTCGCCTGGAAATTTTTGCTGCCAGTCACGATAATCCAGCGCCCCTCCGCGATGTGACAACCAGCGCATGATCACTTTATTTTTCGCGATAACCTGTTGCCTGTATATACCAAGGTTTTGCCGCTCTTTCTCCGGCCCCCTGGTAATAACCAGGCCCCAGGTAATCAATGGCGCTACATCACCCGGCCAGCATGTCTGTACAGGCAACAGGGAGAGATCAACTCCAGCTTTATCAATAATGATTTCCTGGCAAGGTGCATTCTTGAGCACCTTTGGTGGCATATTCAACGCCTGTTTGAAGACAGATATCTTTTCCCAGGCATCTTTCATCCCTTTCGGTGGTTCGGGCTCTTTCAGAAATGCCAGTAAACGACCAACATCGCGCAATGCTTCAACATCGCTTTCACCCATGCCCAGCGCAACTCGCCGGGTGGTACCGAAAAGGTTGCCCAGCACAGGTATGTTTGATCCCTTGATATTTTCGAATAACAGGGCAGGGCCTTCGGCTTTTAAAACACGATCACAGATTTCCGTGATTTCAAGATAAGGATCTACCTCATGCTTTACACGCTTGAGTTCACCGATCTGCTCAAGTTGATCGATAAATTCTCTTAAATCCTTGTATTTCATCTACTTTGCCGGACCGTAACAAAAACAAGTCGAAAGTATGCTATAAAAACAGGGCAGATGTAACAGATCAGCTGGATTGCTATCAACTAAAACAATCAAGAGGGACCTTATATGCCTGTCTGTAAAGGAATTATTCTTGCCATTACCCTGTGTTTCTCATGGAATACCGTTGCACAAGCAGTTGAACTCAACTGGAGCGGTTGCGAGATCAGCAGAACCGCCTACATCAACGATCTGGCCCCCGCGTTCGAGGCACAAACCGGAACGCGTATCAATCTCCCTGCCGGCACTGATTCAACTGATGGTATTCATGATGTTCATAGCGGAATAGCCGACATAGGCAGTACCAGCCGCGATACATTAGCACATGATCAGCAGGAAACAGGTGTGGAGCTGGTACCGGTAGCATGGAATGCGCTGAGAATCATCGTAAACAGGGACAATCCCGTGACCAATCTCAGTCTCGAACAGCTTCAAGCGATATTTTCCGGAAAAATTACAAACTGGTCAGAACTGGGTGGCGACAAGCAGAACATCGAAGTGTATGTTTATCAGATAGACAATTCGGCAGCTGGACGTATCAGAGAAATATTATTTGCCGATAGCAGGACAACACTGAAATCCAGCCGCACTTTTGATGTGACCGAATCACTCGAGCTGGCTTTAACGAAAAATCCGCATGCGATCGCTATCAGCGGTAACAGTCTTGCAGCCACGGCAACCGTGAAAATAGTCGCCGTGGATGATGTGATGCCATCGGTAACAACCTTGAAGTCGGGTGATTACGGGCTCTATAGTCCGCTCTATCTGGCCTATAATCCTTCTTCATCAAAAATCGATTCAATCAGGGACTTCGTAATTTACCTTAACAGCAAACCTGCACGTGACATTATGCGCTCAAATGGCATAGTGCCCTACACGGAAGCGTTGAGCCTGGTTATGAAAAAAGTACGCGATAATGAAGCAAGTTATCCACTGACTGTGGATAAACTATAAATTAACGCTTGTAATGAATAACTTGTGGATAATTTCTGTTGATAAACTGTTATTAACTTAATAACTTCACGTCTCAGGTATCTATATTTTCCGCTGATAACGCATTCTGTTCGATAAAATCTCGGCGCGGCTCTACCTGGTCTCCCATCAACGTGGTAAATACCTGGTCTGCTGCAATTGCATCCTCGATTCGAACCTGTAGCATGCGTCTTGTTTCAGGGTTCATCGTTGTTTCCCATAACTGGTCGGGGTTCATTTCACCGAGGCCTTTGTAGCGCTGAATGTTCTGCCCCTTGCTGGCCTGCTGCATCAGCCATTCCATAACTTCGGCAAAATTGACCACCTCTGCCTGCCTGTCACCTCTTTCAATGCGCGCACCCTCACCTATCAGTGAATCCAGTTTATTACCCAGATCTGACAACAATCTGTATTCGCTGGAGCTAAAGAATTCAGCATCAAGTGTATAGTTATGGTCCAGGCCATGCACGGTCTTGGTCATTTCCAGAGCACCATTACTTTCCTCATCGCTGCTGACCTGGGCTGAATAGTATATCCCGGATAATTTGTGTTTTTCCAATAAAATCAATAACTTACCGATATATTGTTGAAGCTTTTCCGTTTCTTTAAGGTCACTCTCGGTGATGCCCTTGAGATATATCATTTCATTAAGCACGTTCCCGTCGACTCTGCGTGACAGGCGGCGAATGATCTTGCTGGCCGTTAAATATTGCATTGCAAGATCTTCAAGGGCGGTCTCGGTAATTGCCGGTGTCCCCTCACCAACATAAAGACGAGCACCATCCAGTGCCTGTTGTAATAGATAGGCATCCAGTTCATCGTCATCTTTGACATAACGCTCCTGCTTTCCCTTCTTCACTTTATACAGCGGTGGCTGAGCGATATAAACGTGGCCGCGTTCAATGATTTCACTCATCTGGCGATAGAAGAAAGTTAACAGCAGGGTGCGGATATGCGAGCCGTCGACGTCCGCATCTGTCATGATAATAATGCGATGGTAACGAAGCTTGTCTGGATCAAATTCATCTGGCCCGATCCCGCACCCCAGCGCAGTTATCAACGTACCGACTTCTGCTGAAGACAGCATCTTGTCAAAACGGGCCTTCTCTACGTTCAGAATTTTGCCTTTTAGCGGCAATATAGCCTGGGTTCTTCGATCACGCCCCTGTTTGGCTGATCCACCCGCAGAATCACCCTCCACCAGATAGATTTCGCTCAAAGCCGGATCCTTCTCCTGGCAGTCTGCCAGTTTACCCGGCAAACCAGCCACATCCAGTGCACCTTTGCGACGTGTCATTTCGCGTGCTTTTCGTGCCGCCTCGCGTGCACGTGAGGCATCAATAATTTTTGCAGTTATTGCCTTTGCCTCTGCAGGATGTTCCAGTAGAAACTCCTGCATTTTTTCACTGAGCGTCGACTCAACCGCAGATTTCACCTCGGAAGAAACCAGCTTGTCCTTGGTCTGTGATGAAAACTTAGGATCGGGCACTTTTACTGAAAGAACTGCAGTCAACCCTTCACGGGCATCATCACCGGAAACATTGACCTTGGCCCGCGAAGCGATACCCTCTTTTTCCATATACTGGTTCAAGCTTCTGGTTAAGGCTGCTCGAAATCCGGCGATATGCGTGCCACCATCTTTTTGTGGAATATTATTGGTAAATGGGTAGATATTTTCCTGATATGAATCATTCCATTGCATCGCTATTTCAATACCAATGCTGTCTTTTTCAGTATTGAAGTGCAGAACCGAGTCGTGTAATGGCGTTTTGTTCTTGTTCAAGTGCTCGACAAAGGACTTAATTCCGCCTTTGTATTCGAATACATCTTTTTTATCATCTCGTTCGTCAGACAGGACGATTCTCACTCCAGAATTGAGAAAAGACAGTTCTCTGAGACGTTTTGACAGGATATCGTAGTGAAATTCTATATTCGTAAATATGGCTTCACTTGGCCAGAAGCGCAGACTGGTTCCTTTCTTTTCGGTATCACCCACGATGCCCAGCGGCGTAACAGGCTCCCCTTTTCGGTATTCCTGCTTGTGAATCTTGCCGTTTCTGTACACTGTCAATTCCATTTTTTCAGACAGTGCGTTCACCACAGAAACCCCTACACCGTGCAAACCACCCGAAACCTTGTATGAATTGTCATCAAACTTACCACCGGCATGCAGCACCGTCATTATAACTTCTGCTGCAGAGCGGCCTTCTTCAGGGTGAATATCTGTCGGTATACCGCGCCCGTTATCAGTAACGGTGACCGAATTGTCGCTATGGATCTTTACATTAATCTCGGAACAGTGACCTGCAAGTGCTTCATCGATCGAGTTATCGACAACCTCAAACACCATGTGATGCAACCCAGTGCCATCATCGGTATCCCCGATATACATTCCGGGGCGCTTGCGCACGGCATCGAGGCCTTTTAATACTTTGATATTGGAGGAATCGTAGGTTTGTTCAGAACTCATAGGAATAGCTAGTAAACAGCGAAAAACCTATTATATCAGGCTTTTGAGGACAATACGCAGCTCTATTACAACGGCTCAGCAGAAACCGGGCTCACTCAGTACAGACAGCCGCGTTCCACGTGGAACATTGCTGTTTCCGGCCAGCTGTCAAGATTTATCTGATTAGCATCTATGGCGGTCAGGAATAACTGGATGGGCATGTCGCGCAATACTGAAAGTATTCTGTTACGATGACTCTCATCCAGTTATGCTGCAAGGTCA
>JASFVM010000197.1:0-5374 GCA_050049835.1 Gammaproteobacteria bacterium | reverse complement strand
AAAAGGTGAAGGACATGCGGGATTGGGGCTTACAATTGTAAGAAATCTTGTCAATGAATTGCACGGCTCTATCAGTTGCAGGAGCAGCGATAAGGGCACGAGTTTTCATATCCTCCTGCCTAGAAATATACAAAAATAGAGCACTTACTCTGGTACTTGTGCATAACTAGAACATAACAAAGGCCGGGCAGCCTTTGCACCGTAGAGTAATAAAATGAGCAGTAATGAGCAGAATATTCTCATCGTTGATGATGACCCTGTTGTATTAAAAAGCCTTAAAGATTTGCTGGCTATCCGCGGATTTGCTGCAGATACCGCGATTGGCGGACGCGAAGCGATCGTCTGTCTTGACCAGAAAGAGTACGACCTGGTATTACTTGATCTGCAGATGCCTTATGTCAGCGGGCATGATGTGATGCGTCACATCAAGCAGCAGAACATGAACACCTCTATCATCGTTGTCAGTGGTGAAACATCCTTTGAAGCCGCAAGAGATGCCTGCTCCCAGGGCGCCTATGATTTTCTGCGCAAACCTTATGCCACTGATGAGTTGATAATTACCGTCAACAATGCCCTCAATGAAAAGAAACTCGAAAAACACAATAAACTGATTCAGAGCCAGTTACGCGAATCCGAGCGTCTGCATCGTTACCTGGTAAATACATCACCCGACATCATCTACATACTTGACCAGGACGGACACTTTACGTTTATCAATGAGCGTATCGAAACATTGCTGGGCTATGATCAAAAAGAGCTTGTTGGCAAACACTATTCCATCCTTGTGCACCAGAAAGATATCGAGGTTGCCCGTTATGTTTTCAATGAACGTCGCGTCGGTGACCGGGCATCACGCAATGTGGAATTACGTCTGAAATGCAAGGACGACAGTACACAGCGCTTCTTTGATACACGCACCCTGCCAATCGAGCTCAGCTCCATGGGCATGTACGAGGACGAAAAAAATCCGAAGAAAAAGACCTATCTCGGCACCTATGGCGTTGCCCGTGATATTACGGAACGCAAAATGGCAGAGGAAACCATCAATTTCCAGGCCTACCACGACTTGCTGACCAACCTGCCAAACCGTGCACTGCTACGCGACCGCCTCAGTCTGGCCATAACCCAGGCCAAACGTGAAGAAGAGATGCTGGCTGTGATGTTCCTCGATCTTGACCGCTTCAAAAACATCAATGACTCGCTTGGCCATGTCATTGGCGACGAGCTATTGCAACAGGTCAGCACCCGGTTAAAAAGCTGCATTCGCGAAGGCGACACGCTGGCGCGCTTTGGTGGTGACGAGTTCACACTGCTGTTACCCAAAATTGTCCGCGGCAACGAGGATGTCAGTAAAATCGCCGAAAAAATAAACGAAGTACTGAAAGAACCGTTCATGATTGACAATAATGAACTGTATGTCAGCGCGAGCATCGGGATATCGATCTTTCCACGTGACGGCACCAACATGGACAGCCTGATCAAGCATGCCGATATTGCGATGTATCACGTCAAGGACACCGGCAAGAACAATTACAGGTTCTACAGTACTGATATGACGACACCCTATTTCCAGAACCTTTCACTGGAGACAGGCATCCGCAAGGCGCTGGATAACAATGAATTCCATCTCATGTACCAGCCGCAAATCAACATCAAGACCGGCGAAATAGTGGGCGTCGAGGCGTTGTTGCGCTGGAATCACCCCGAGCACGGCCCTATTACACCGGCCGAGTTTATCCCTTTCGCTGAAGAGACGGGTATGATTGTTGAAATCGGCCACTGGGTACTGCGCAATGCCTGTGCAGAGCTGAAACGCTGGCGCGATGCCGGCCTGCCGGAAATTCGTATGTCGATTAATATGTCAGCACGCCAGCTGGCAGAAAAAACGGTTGTCAAGCGTATAGCCAGCCTGCTTAAAGACTATGGCCTGCCGGGGCATTGCCTCGAAATTGAAATTACTGAAAACACCATCATGAGCGATATGGACAGCGTCATTCACAAGCTCAAAGAGCTCAGCAAAAGAGGCATCTACATCGCAATTGATGACTTCGGCACCGGTTACTCGTCTTTGAGTTATCTGCACAAACTACCGATACAGACCCTCAAGATAGACCGCGCTTTCATTAAAGAAGTGAACATGAAGCATGCTGGCAACTCGATCATCAACACCATAGTTGCCATGGCCAAGGGGCTCAATCTGAATGTAATTGCCGAAGGCGTGGAAACCCAGCAACAGCTGGATTACCTGCAGGAAATTGATTGCAGTGAAGCCCAGGGATTTCTGTTTGGCAAACCCCTGACTGCCGATGTCATTGCCCAGCTGCTGATCCAGGAACCCTACTCAGTGCCAAGTTCTCGTTCAGGACTGCACAGCGGTGGACACAGAACCCATTAAATCCTGATCAAGGCTTGTTGCATTGAAACCGGTTCCCGCCGCGGCAACCGGTTTTTTTGCCCGGCGTTGCGATAGCACGCATTTCTCACCGGGATCGCGGGAGCTGGCGAAGGATTCCTGTTCGCGGGCACCGTTCTGGAGCGAAAACCATAGCCATCGCGATGGTTTGAGTGAAGAACAAGCCTGCGGGCAGGAAGATGAGCCGGAACCGCGATAGGACAAGGGCGGTAACAGTGTGTCATCATTTACCGTGTGGTAATGCTGAACATTTTTCCTGGTATCAAACACATATGAACCAGCCATTGGCCGCCCGGTGATAAATGTGGGCTAGTACTCTTTCATCAACAGGCTTTTACCTGTCATCTCTGGTGGTGCCTGCAAACCCATCAATTGCAGCACCGTCGGCGCAACCGAACTGAGGCCGCCACCAGGCAGTAAATGCCAGTTGGCTTCGTCGATCACCATACATGGCACCGGATAGAGCGTATGCTGGGTATGTGGTTCCTGGGTCACCGGATCAATCATTTCATCGCAGTTGCCATGATCCGCTGTCAGCACCACTGAGTAACCTGCTTCAACCGCAGCGTCGAGCACACGACCAACGTGAGTATCCAGTGCTTCAACTGCCTTGATCACGGCCTCCCGCACCGCGGTATGACCAACCATGTCGCCGTTGGCAAAATTAACCAGGACAAATGCATATTGTCCTGATTCCAGCGCCCCGATAACCTTGTCAGCCACTTCGGCTGCGCTCATTTCAGGCTTTAAATCATACGTTGCTACATCAGGTGAATTCACCATGACATGCTGTTCGCCGGCGAAGGGTTTCTTCTTGCCGCCGTTGAAGAAGTAGGTCACATGCGCATACTTTTCGGTTTCGGCACAATGGTACTGCATATAGCCGGCACGACTGACAACCGAGGCAACGGTGTGCTGTGGACGTTCCGGTGCGTAGCCAATCGGCAGCAAAAACTCGGGGTCATACTCCGTCAGACACGTAACCGTTGCACTGCTGAATTTACCGGTCTTGAATTCCCTGAAGTCAGGCTGGCTCAAAGCAGCTGCAAGCTGGCGGGGACGATCATTACGAAAATTAAAGAAAATGACGCTATCGCCCGACTGGATCAGGTCACATTCTTCCAGCACGGTCGGTTTGATAAATTCATCGGTTTCTTCGAGGGCATAAGCTTCCTCGATCGCATAACGTGCATTCTCGGCCTTGCGTCCCTTGCCCTTGACCAGCGCTCTCCAGGCCTTTTCGGTTCTGTCCCAGCGATTATCGCGATCCATTGCATAATAACGGCCGCAGACTGTAGCAATACAGCCATCTGCATCCTCAAGCCTGTTATCAAGTTCGTTCAGATAAACCAGCGCCGACATCTGTGCGGTATCGCGGCCATCGGTGATCATGTGCACAACAGGCTTCACCTTGTGCCGTGCACAAAGTTCAATCAAGGCAAACAGGTGGTTGATATGGCTGTGCACACCCCCATCAGAGACCAGGCCCACCAGGTGAAGTGGGCGCTCCTGTTCCGCCGCGTCCTCTACGGCGGAAACCAGTGCCGCATTTTCAAAAAAACCACCGCTCTCAATATCATCATTGATACGCACCAGGTCCTGGCGCATAATCGCGCCGCAACCGAGGGTCATATGCCCGACTTCAGAATTACCCATCTGGCCATCCGGCAGGCCCACCGAGCTGCCGCATGCATCGAGCGTGGTGTGGGTATGACTGGAAAAATACTCATCGAGACGCGGGGTTCTCGCTTCCTGCACCGCGTTGTTGATACGGCTCGGATTTACACCGAATCCATCCAGAATAATCAGCAATGTTGGTCGACGCGGGACTTTTCTTGCTTCGACCATCTTTTTCGGGGCTTTTTTGGACTCTCCCATCTAAATTCTCACAATCCTGTCTTCTGTTCTCGGCATCTTTTTGCGGGCAGCGATTTTACACTATATTATAGACGCTAGGTGTGTTTGCAGGGTTGCATGCCTCGAAATATTCATATCCAGGCATAGTCAGAAGGGAGGCGGTCAATCCGGTCGGCGCAGGTTCTCTTCCTCTTCCTTTTCCATCTCGTCCAGCATTGCATCCATCTCATCTTCTTCAGGACTGTCCGGATTATCGTCATGGAACTGGTATTCCGGGTGACTCTCGTCACGCTTACCGGGCTTGATAAAGACGCGTGACATGATCAGGCCAATTTCGAACAGCGCCCACATCGGTACTGCGAGCAATGACTGCGAAATCACGTCCGGAGGGGTGAGCAGCATGCCAATCACGAAAGCACCGACAATAATGTATGGCCGCTTCCTGGCCATGCTGTCCGCGGTTGTGGCACCGGCCAGGATCAACAGAAATGTGGCGACCGGGACTTCAAAAGCGATGCCAAAAGCAAAGAATATCGCAATGATAAAATCCAGGTACTGCCCGATGTCGGTCATTACCGCCACGCCCTCGGGGGCGACGGCGATAAAAAAAGCAAATAACAGCGGAAACACCACGAAATAGGCGAAGGCAATGCCGCAATAAAACAGAAACACACTGGAAACCAGTAATGGCACAGCCAGTCTTTTCTCATGGCTGTACAGACCGGGTGCGACAAACGCCCACAACTGATGCAGCAGATACGGTACCGCGAGCAGCACCGCCAACAGCAGTACCAGCTTGAACGGCACCAGGAAAGGCGAGGTAACGCTGGTAGCAATCATCGAGGTGCCATCCGGCATCAGGGCCAGCAACGGCAGTGCAACCACGGTAAATATCTGCTCCGAGAAAGGGAACAGCACCAGAAACAGAATCAGCACTGCCAGAACCATATGCAACAGGCGATCACGCAGTTCGGTCAGATGCTCCAGCAGGCTCTGTTCTTTACCATCAATATCCTGAGTGGCATTCTCTGGTTCAGCAGACATCTGTCAGTCTCCGCGCTTTTCGCTTTTTTCGTCGACTGGTGCAGACTCTTCCTCGAGAAT
>JASFVM010000018.1:0-17630 GCA_050049835.1 Gammaproteobacteria bacterium | reverse complement strand
GCGCTCGAACACATTGCCAGTGATATCGAGAATGTTGTGGCACCACGGTTGGCGGATACACTTAATCGCTGGATGAAAGCGGTGCTGATTACGGACGCTGTTATCTTCGGTACCCTGATCATCGCCGTCGCCGTCATCAGTAACTGGGTAAGCTTGTGGGGGTTGTTCAGCATCGACTTTACCAGTCAACCGGTACTGTCTTTTTTGAAAATCGCTGTGATCGCCTTTGTGGTAACCAGTGTTCATTTCAGTGTGCGCAAATTTATTGCCAGGCGGATGGCAAAAAAACTGGAAAGCGACACACGGGCAGGCAATATAAGGAATGCTTTTTTACATAATACGCGGACTATTCGAAGCCTGTTTCACCCTGCACCTGCAGGATGGTCTTCACGCTCAAAACGGATACTTGCAAGCGTCATCGCGGATGCCAGTGCGTTTGTTCAGACAATGAATGACAGGTTCACCAATCCCTCGGGAATCATCGGGGAATCACCACAGGCTGAGATCATGAAAGTCATCGAAGCCGAAGAAGAGCATGATGCCGGCCATTCCAGTAAGGTCGTTGACTCGACTCGCTGATCAGTCGCTCTGAAACCGCTTCGATCAGGAAGCGACTCTGCCTATTCTGCGGCCCAGGTATACCGATGATCCTGCGGTCAGGCCCTCGTCCAGTTCGAAATCTGATGGCGTAATCAGTATCACTGTTGAGCCCAGGTTGAAACGGCCCATTTCATCACCGCGTTTCAGCTTGATCTGGCTGTTGGGGTAATCGTATGTTTTGATCCTGCCGCCATTAGAGGTGACCAGGCCATGCCATACCGTTTCAGTGGCAGAAACATTGATCGCGCCGACCAGAACCATGACCATCGGACCGTGCTCTGTTTCAAAACTGCAAACAACGCGCTCGTTGCGGGCAAACAGTCGTGGAATAGCTCTGACCGTATAGGCGGCGACACTGAACAATCGCCCGGGTATATAAGTCATGCTTTTCAGCTCGGCATCCACCGGCATGTGGATGCGGTGATAATCGCGCGGTGAAAGATAGAGCGTCGCAAATTTACCGTGGATGAAAGGGGCTGCCTGGCTTTTATCGCCACCCAGCAATTCCAGCAGTGTGTAATCACGCCCCTTCGCTTGAAAGATCCTGCCGTTATCAATGCTGCCTGCCTGGCTGACGGTGCCATCAACAGGACATATCCAGTTCTCGTGGTCGCCATCCAGCAGGCGGGATTCCGGTTTGAGTGCACGGGTAAAAAATGCATTCAGACTTTCAAAACGGTATTTGTCAGTGATTTGAGCTTCTTCGAGATTCACCGCATGCAGTTTTGTGTAGAGGTTGATGGCGAGGTTCTTGAAAGGCCTCCAGCGAATGCGGGCGATTCTGTAGATGCACCATGAGATGGCATGGTGAGGCAGGATATAGAATGGCAGTGAACGAAGTCGTTCTAATGGCGTGGCTTTCATCTGTTAGTGATGGTGGTGATGCGAATGGTCTTCACTGGATGATTTTCTGATAACCAGGTCAAAGTCGATCGTTTCGCCGTTATCGAATTCAATACTGCATTGGGTGATATCACCGGCAAGCAAACGACGCGCCGGGTTGAACAGCATAACGTGATAACCCCCGGGCCCCAGCTCCAGTTTGGATTTGGCGGGGATGTTCAATGCCTGTTGATGCACCATACCTGCGATACCTTCCTTGTCTACCGTGCGATGAAACTCGGCACGTTCAAATTCACGGCATTGCATCGCGATAGCCTGACGATCCTGCGCAGTTTCATTCTCGACCTTCATGTATGCCGCCATCACCTTGCTGACGGGTGGCGCTTCGGCAATCCAGGCATCATCAATTTCGAGTTTGTTATCGGCGAGCACAGGATGACTGTTCAGTAATAGATAAACAATTAGAGGGAGAATTCGAGTGTATGGTTTCATGTCGATTAAAAAATGCCTGTAAAATGACGAATTATAACTGAGTCATGCAGCCTGATGTTAATCCCGCTAAAATCAACAAACTATGAATATTCGAGCCATTGCCAGTGAGTTACATACCATTCGCGACCTGGTGCGATGGGGAATGAGTCAGTTCAACAAGGCCGGGCTCTGTTTTGCTCATGGCATGCCAGATGCGCTGGACGAAGCTGTATACCTGTGCCTGTCAACATTGCATCTGCCACCGGATATGGCTGATGATTATTTTGATTGTCGTCTGACGCATGATGAAAAGCGTTCCGTTCTGGAGAATTATCGGGTGCGGCTGGATAAACGCAAACCTGCAGCCTACATTACCCGGGAAGCATGGTTTGCAGGTTTGAGCTTTTACGTTGATGAACGTGTGCTGATTCCGCGCTCTCCGATAGCGGAGCTGATCCAGCAGCGATTCTCACCCTGGGTTGATGCTGACAGCGTGGAGCGGGTGCTTGACCTGTGTACCGGCAGTGGCTGTATTGCGATCGCCTGTGCTTATGCGTTCGATCAGGCGCAGATTATTGCCAGTGATGTTTCAGCCGATGCGCTGCAGGTTGCGGCTATCAATCGCAGCAACCACGGACTTGAACAGCGCCTGCAATTGATCGAGTCTGATCTGTTCAACAGCATACCGCAGCAACCGTTCGATATCATTGTTTCCAATCCTCCTTATGTTTCCGAGCATGAAATGGCTGAGCTGGACAAAGAGTTCAGCTATGAGCCAGGCAAGGGATTGGCCGCGGGTGAAACAGGTATGGATATTGTTGTGCCGATTCTGCAACAGGCTGGCCGCTACCTGTCCGATAACGGCGTCCTCGTCGTGGAAGTCGGCTATTCGATGCCGGCACTGCTTGAGCTTCTGCCTGATGTGCCGTTTACCTGGCTCGAGTTCGCGCATGGCGGCGAAGGTGTATTCCTGCTTACTGCTGCACAGATCCATGCCTGTCAGCAAATGTTCGATATGCTGTGATTTGATGTTAACATCAGCGGCCTGAAATTCCTCAATATAAAGAACTGAATCCATCATGTCCGGCAATACGATAGGCAAGTTATTTACGGTTACCACCAGCGGTGAATCCCATGGCGCTGCATTGCTGGGTATCATTGATGGTTGCCCGCCAGGCCTGTCCCTGTCTGAAGAGGATATCCAGGTTGATCTTGATCGTCGTAGACCCGGCACATCGCGACACACGACACAAAGACGCGAACCGGACCAGGTAAAAATCCTCTCGGGCGTGTTCGAAGGCAGGACAACCGGTACCAGTATCGGCCTGATGATCGAGAACCTTGATCAGCGCTCGAAAGACTATAGCAATATCATGAGCACGTTCCGTCCCGGGCATGCCGATTACACTTATCAGCAAAAATACGGATTCAGGGATTACCGCGGCGGGGGACGTTCATCTGCCCGTGAGACGGCTATGCGCGTAGCAGCCGGTGCCGTCGCAAAGAAATACCTCACCGAACGGTTCAATATCAGAGTTTATGGTTACCTGACACAGCTGGGTCCGGTCAGGGCGGAAAGGATCGACCTCGATGAAATCGAAAACAATCCCTTTTTCTGTCCGGATGTCGACAAGGTGGCCGAAATGGAGGCCTACATGGATGCGCTGCGTAAGGAAGGTGAATCCGTGGGCGCCAGAATCACCACGATCGCAGAAGGCGTTCCTCCCGGCCTGGGCGAGCCCGTATTCGATCGTCTGGATGCGGACATTGCACAGGCGATGATGGCTATCAATGCAGCCAAGGGTGTCGAAATAGGCGATGGCTTTGCCTGTGTTGCAGCCAAGGGTACGGCATTCCGCGATGAAATCACCCCGGACGGTTTTCTCAGCAATCATGCCGGCGGGATTCTCGGCGGTATCTCCTCCGGTCAGAATATTGTTGTGCATACGGCCTTCAAGCCGACATCAAGCCTGCGTTTACCCGGTAAGACGGTGGATATCAACGGTAGCCCGGCTGAAGTTGTCACCAAGGGGCGCCATGATCCCTGTGTCGGCATTCGAGCCACGCCAATTTGCGAGGCGATGCTGGCGATTGTAATCATGGATCACATGCTGCGTTTTCGCGGACAATGTGCTGACGTAGAATCACAGACGCCTACAATCCCGGCCGGTGCAGATTAACCCTGCTTGAATGATCAGTGGTTCAACGCCTTACTGGCGTCTCTCCAGTTTCTACTTTTTTTATTTTGCCTCGCTGGGCGCTTTGATACCGTACTGGAGCCTCTACCTCAAGTCGCTTGATTACAGTGCGCAATCAATTGGCACGTTGATGGCAATTATTCCTGCGACCAAGATATTCGCTCCCTATATGTGGGGCTGGCTCGCCGATCACACCCGCCATCCAATAACTATCATCCGCCTTGCGAGTCTGCTGGCCGTTGTCGCCTTTGCCGGTGTCTTTGTCGACGCAGGGTTTATCTGGCTTGCACTGGTGTTGTTCGTCTTCAGTTTTTTCTGGAATTCTTCATTACCGTTATTCGAGGCAATGACGCTGAATCATCTTGGCGACGATGAACACAAATACAGCGTGGTCAGGCTATGGGGTTCTCTGGGCTTCATCATGATGGTTGTCTTGCTGGGTGAATATTTTGATATGACAGGTATCAGCCGTGCACCCGCGGTTATTCTTGTTTTGCTTGGCGGCATCCTGCTGGTGAGTTTGATTGTTCCGGAGCGTCTGAGCGCACACCAGGAGGGACAGGCGCACATTCTGCATGTGATACGCCAGCCGGTTGTACTGGCTTTTCTGGGGGTCTGTTTTCTGATGCTGATGAGTCACGGGCCCTATTACACTTTCTACAGTATTTACCTGGAAAACCATGGCTACAGCCGTGGCATGATTGGTTTGCTGTGGGCGATCGGTGTTATGGCCGAGGTCATTGTGTTCTTAATGATGCATCGCCTGTTACTGACAATCGGTGCCCGGCAATTATTGCTGGTGACCTTGCTGTTAACGACATTGCGCTGGATATTGATCGGTTTTTTTATCGATAACCTGTCGGTGCTGTTCTTTGCGCAGTTGTTTCATGCTTTCAGCTTTGGTGTTTTTCATGCAGTCAGCATCTCGCTGGTACATCAATTCTTTACCGGCAGCCATCAGGGGCGGGGCCAGGCCCTGTATGCAAGTCTGAGTTTCGGCGCCGGTGGAGCGGCGGGGAGTCTGCTCAGTGGCTTGTTGTGGGACCGAATCGAGCATACATTGCTGTTCAGTCTGGCGGCGCTTGTTTCAGCTCTGGCTTTTCTGATTGTCTGGCGTTTTATACATTTTACTTCAAATCAGAATGCATCATTAGCAGATTGATCATGGCATTGGCCGCGTTGGATTTCGTTCTCATGTTGTGCATGACGACGCCAAGTTGACGGCTTGTGCGGGCGTGCCTGATATCAAGCGAAACCAGTGACCGGTCAAGCATGGATAACGGTAACATGCTCCAGCCGAGACCTGTCTGCACCATTGCTTTTATCGTTTCGAGATAATGGGTTTCGAGCAGAATCTTTAACGGTTCACCAGGATGCAGCGCCTTATCGATGAGTTTGCGGGTGTACGTACCCTGGGCAGGCAGTACTGCAGAATATTGCAGTAGTTGCTTGATGGCGGGTTTATCTGCTGAGGCCAGTGGATGACGCTTTGACACGACTATGGATAACGGGTCATTCCAGAGGGTTTTCATCTCAAGTCGTTCATCAGGTTCATCGGGCAGGGTAATCATCGCCAGTTCAATATCACCGGCGATGATTTGCTGGCAGGCCTGCTCCGAGTCCATGAAGCTGACTTTCAGCTCGACGTCAGGATAGCTGGCGGCATAATCGCGTAGCACATGCGGTAGTCGATGCAGGCCGATATGATGGCTTGTGGCCAGGTTCAATGTGCCACGGGTGGTTTTGCGCAGGTTGCTGATAATACGCTCGCTCTCGCTGATTTCGCCAATAATGCGGCGGCTGCTGGGAAGCAGCGCCTGGCCGGCTTCGGTGAGGCGCACACTTTTGCCTACACGATCAAACAGCGTGATGCCGAGCGAGTGCTCCAGCGATTGTATGCGCTTGCTGATTGCCGGTTGGGTAATACAAAGCAGATCTGCCGCACGTGAAAATGAACCGGTTTCGCTGACTGCAAGAAAAGCCTGGATGCCGTGTATGTCCAAGATGATACGCCTGATAGGACTATAACTATTAGTTATAGTTTATATGAAAATAATGAATTTGATTTATGTATTTTTCTGCTTTAGTCTAGTCTTTTCCAATCTTCAGAATGCTACCGGACATACATTGAAATGGCTGCTAGAACGCTTTACGACAAGCTCTGGGATGACCACGTGGTGCGTACCGAGGCAGACGGCACGGCCTTGCTGTATATCGACCGTCATCTCGTGCACGAGGTCACTTCACCGCAGGCCTTTGAAGGTTTGCGCATAGCCGGCCGCAAACCCTGGCGGAGCAGCTCTATTCTTGCGGTACCCGATCATAATGTACCAACGACTGACAGAAGTGCCGGTATTGCAGATCCGGTATCCCGCCTGCAGGTGGAAACGCTGGACAAGAATTGTGATGAATTTGGCCTGACCGAATTTGATATGTCCGACATACGCCAGGGTATCGTGCATGTTATCGGGCCGGAGCAGGGCGCCACACTGCCGGGCATGACTGTTGTGTGCGGTGATTCGCATACTTCCACCCACGGGGCTTTCGGCGCACTCGCATTTGGCATCGGTACTTCCGAGGTTGAGCATGTACTCGCCACCCAGTGCCTGCTGCAGAAGAAAAGCAAAAACATGCTGGTTTCTGTTGATGGGCGGGTCAGGGAAGGGGTCACGGCAAAAGACATTGTGCTCGCCATCATTGGCGAGATTGGTACCGCCGGGGGTACGGGCTATGCGATAGAATTTGGTGGTGATGCCATCCGTGCGCTCAGCATGGAAGGGCGTATGACAGTGTGTAACATGGCGATCGAGGCCGGTGCCCGTGCCGGTATGGTTGCGGTTGATGCGACCACGATTGAATATGTGAAAAACCGACCCTATGCGCCGCAAGGCGACATGCTTGAACGTGCTGTCGAAAACTGGCTGGACCTGCATTCGGATAGCGATGCCGTATTCGATAAAGTCGTGCATATCGAGGCGGCTTCAATCAAGCCGCAGGTTACCTGGGGAACATCGCCGGAGATGGTGGTCGCAATTGATGCAGCCATTCCGGATCCGGACACTGTCGGCGATCGCGTCAAGGCAGATGCTATGCGCAAGGCGCTTGCATACATGGGGCTTGAAGCCGGCACCCCGGTCACTGCGGTAGCAGTCGACAAGGTTTTTATTGGTTCATGCACGAATTCACGCATCGAGGATCTGCGCGCGGCAGCCAGGGTCGCGCAGGGTAGAAAAGTTGCTGACAGCATCAAGCTGGCGATGGTGGTACCGGGTTCCGGTCTGGTGAAGCAGCAGGCCGAAGAAGAAGGGCTCGACAAGATCTTCCTCGATGCCGGATTTGAATGGAGGGAACCGGGCTGTTCCATGTGTCTGGCGATGAATGCAGACAGACTCGAACCTGGAGAGCGTTGTGCATCGACTTCAAACAGGAACTTTGAAGGCCGTCAGGGGCAGGGCGGAAGGACGCATCTGGTGAGCCCGGCGATGGCTGCAGCAGCAGCCGTCACCGGTCATTTTGTTGATGTTAATGAATTGTTGGCAAATAACTGAGAGACAGGTTCATGCAGGCTTTTACCCGACATAGCGGCATCGTTGCCCCGCTGGATCGACCCAATGTTGATACCGACGCGATTATCCCGAAACAGTACCTGAAATCCATCAAGCGCACCGGCTTTGGCCCCAATGCCTTTGACGACTGGCGCTACCTGGATGAGGGTGGGCCGGATATCGATAATTCCAAACGCAGCATCAACCCGGATTTTGTGCTCAATCAGCCGCCCTATGACCGGGCTACCATATTACTGGCGCGGGAGAATTTTGGCTGTGGCTCTTCACGTGAGCATGCTGTCTGGGCGCTGACGGATTTCGGATTTCGTGCAGTCATTGCTCCCGGCTTTGCGGATATCTTTTACAATAACAGTTTCAAGAACGGGCTGTTACCTGTCATTCTCGATCCGGCGATTGTTGACGATCTTTTTGCCAGGGTGGCACAACACAAAGGTATGGAATTTACCATCGATCTGGCAGCGCAAACGGTTACTGCCGGTGACGATAGCTATACATTCGAGATCGATGATTTCAGGAAATATTGTATGTTGAATGGTCTCGATGATATCGGCCTGACCCTGCAACATGCTGATCTGATCAGGGCGTACGAACAGGAACGAAAGCAAAAAGCGCCGTGGCTGTTTCGAGCGTAATCGTTAGCAGATCCGGCGTAGAGATAATAATGACCATGTCAAAAGCTGTGCAAATATTTTCCGTCTTTCTGCTGGTGCTTGCTTCGACTGCCTGTGCCAACAGGGAAGCAACATTTGTAGCGGCGCCACAGGATGCGGACAAAGGCTCTGTGGTGTATATTTATCGACCTTCTTCATCGACTAACTTCATGATGTCGCCAGCCGTCGTGGTCGATGGTAATGAACAATTCAAGCTGGCCAGCGGAGATTACAGATACATCTATCTCGGTAGCGGTAGTCATACAATTGGTCTGAATCCGACCGACCAGTATCTGACTGACGCGGCAATCTCGATCAATATCGAGGCGGGTAAAAGCTATTATTTACGCGTGAATACTTCATTGAAGTTTGAACCGGAGCAGATGAATACGCGCAGGTTCTGGATCGATGCGGTTGCTGAGAGTGACGCATTGCCCGAGATCGCCAGAACTGATTATTCGGGGCCCGGGCTTGAACAGACACCAGCTAGACAATCCGGTGCTGTCAATACAGACGAGGGATTTTCGGTGGATAAAACACAGGACCCTTTTGCGGGCAAAAACTAGTTTACTGTGTTATTTCCGCACCTGTTAAAAACGTCAATATTCAAATAGCGTATAATTTCCCCTACCAATTTCACGCGAATAATTACAGAATTCATCGAGCAAAGGTATGAGTAACAAGATTGCGGTCCTGCCGGGTGATGGCATAGGTATTGAAATTGTAGCTGAAGCCGTGAAGGTGATGGATTACCTCAAAAATAACGGACTGGATATCGAGCTGACCGAGGCGCCGGTTGGTGGCGCCGGTTATGATGCTGCCGGTAAACCGCTGCCTGATGAAACGCTTGAGCTGGTAAAAAATGTTGATGCCATTCTGCTGGGCGCCGTCGGCGGTCCGCAGTACGAAAATCTGCCACGTGAGCTGCGTCCGGAGCGGGGTTTGCTTGGGCTGCGTTCCGAGCTTGGTCTGTTTGCCAACTTGCGCCCGGCAATACTCTATCCGCAACTGGCAGACGCCTCTTCACTGAAGCCGGATGTCGTCTCAGGTCTTGATATCATGATTGTGCGCGAACTGACCGGCGGCATATATTTTGGTGAACCGCGCGGCATACGTGTCAAGGACGGGGGTGAGCGTGAAGGTTTCAATACCCTGGTATACAGCGAATCGGAAATCGACCGGATTGCGCGGGTAGCGTTCGATATCGCAATGAAGCGCGGCAGGCGCCTGTGCTCGGTGGACAAGGCCAATGTGCTGGAAGTATCAGAACTCTGGCGCGAGGTCGTGATCGAGGCCGGTGCAGATTACCCGGATGTGGAGCTGAGCCACATGTATGTTGATAATGCCGCCATGCAGCTGGTGAAATGGCCCAAACAATTTGATGTTATGGTAACGAAGAACATGTTTGGTGATATCCTATCAGATGCCGCTGCCATGCTGACAGGATCGATTGGCATGCTGCCATCGGCGTCGCTCGATGCAAACAGCAAAGGTATGTACGAGCCGATTCACGGCTCTGCTCCCGACATCGCCGGCAAGGGTGTGGCAAATCCACTGGCAACAATCCTGTCGGTTGCAATGATGCTGCGTTACAGCCTGGACCAGGCGTCAATGGCGGACAATATTGAAGAGGCAGTAGGCAAGGTGCTGGACAAGGGTATGAGGACACCGGACATCATGGCTGCAGGATGCAGGGAAGTCGGGACGGTTGAAATGGGCGAGGCTGTCCTGAACGAGCTGTCTGCCTGAGAATTTCTAATAGACAAGAGCATATGAGCAAGACATTTGATGTAGCAGTTGTAGGCGCCACCGGCGCGGTGGGCGAAACCATGTTATCTATCCTGGCGGAACGCAAGTTTCCCGTGGGTGAAGTCTATCCACTGGCGAGCAGTCGTTCGGCCGGAAAGAAAGTCGAGTTTGGCGACAGAATGCTGACAGTACAGGATCTTGCCGACTTTGATTTTTCCAGGGTGCAGATCGGCCTGTTTTCTGCCGGCGCTTCGATTTCGCAAGAATATGCACCGAAAGCGGCTGCAGCTGGCTGTGTGGTTATAGACAACACCTCGCAATTTCGCTATGACGATGACATCCCACTGGTTGTACCTGAAGTGAATCCGCATGCGATTGCCGATTACAAGACCCGCGGTATCATTGCCAATCCGAATTGTTCAACCATACAGATGCTGGTTGCGTTGAAGCCAATCAGGGATGCTGTTGGTATCGAACGTATCAATGTTGCCACCTATCAGGCGGTCTCCGGCACCGGTAAGGAAGCGATCGAAGAACTGGCCGTTCAGACTGCCGGTCTGCTCAATGGCAAGCCGGTAAAAGCCGAAGTCTATCCAAAACAGATTGCGTTCAACGTGTTGCCGCACATCGATGTGTTTATGGAAAACGGCTATACCAAGGAAGAAATGAAGATGGTGTGGGAGACGCGCAAGATATTTGAGGATGATTCGATCATGGTAAACCCGACTGCCGTCAGGGTGCCTGTCTTTTACGGACACTCGGAAGCCGTGCATATTGAGACGATCAGCAAAATCACCGCGAAGGAGGCACGTGCGCTGCTGTCAAAAACTGACGGGATTGTCGTGCTGGATCAACATAGTGATGGCGGTTACCCGACCGCTGTGACCGAAGGAGCCAACAATGATCCCGTCTATGTCGGGCGTATCCGCGAGGATATTTCACATGAGAGAGGGCTGGATATGTGGGTCGTCGCCGATAACGTGCGCAAGGGAGCGGCATTAAATAGCGTACAAATTGCTGAAATTTTGATAAAAGATCATTTATAACCTATATTTAGACGTACACGCTTCAAGTATGTTACGAAGGGCTTCCCGAAGGGGTCGGGAATAAATTACAACAATAACAAAAACATGGGACTGTAACAGGGCTCAAGACCTTGTCTCGACAGTATGAGAGGGGAAACCAGTGCGTAAAATCATTTTTGCCTTGGCGTTTGGGGTATTACTTCTGCCTGATTCCGGCTTCACTCTTGGTCTGGGTGAAATCGAGGTCAGTACAGCGCTCAACCAGGAGTTGAATGCTGAAATCGAGTTGTTGTCGGCAGCACCTGAAGATGTTGAAACTCTTATCGTAAAACTCGCATCGCGCGAGGAATTTATACGTGCCGGTATCGATCGCCCTTATATGCTGAACAGCCTGAAATTCAGTGCCGAGATGCGTGGTGATGCACCCATCATCAAAGTAACTTCAGACAAGCCGGTACGTGAGCCGTTCCTGAATTTCCTGGTCGAAGTTGACTGGCCCAAAGGCCACATGATGCGGGAATATACGATCTTGCTGGATCCGCCGGTATTCATGGGGCAGCAGCAGGCGCCTGCCCGGCAGGAACAGCTGAGACCTGCGGCGATGGAATCTTCGCGACCCGCTGCCACCGGTGCCGTACCTGAACCACAAAGCAGCACTGGATTCAGACCCGCGATGGGCGGAGCAACCACTGCTGCAACAACGATGCCGGTTACAGCACCGGCTGCGCAGACCACTCAAGCGCAGCCAGCAGCATCTTACACACAATCCTACTATCAGTCCCCCGGCGGTTATCGCATAAAACAGGGTGATACGCTCTGGAGTCTGGCTGATTCGATGCGGCCAGATCAGTCGGTCACCATAGAACAAATGATGTTAGCAATGCTCCGGACCAATCCGGAGGCTTTCATTAATGAGAACGTAAATGGCCTCAAGCGAGGCTACATACTTCGAATTCCCGACCGCGATGACATCATCGCGGTCAACCAGGCAGAAGCAGTTGCTCTCGTTCGAGAGCAAAATGCGTTATGGCGTGAGTATCAGCAAGCAGTTGCCAGTAGCGAGCCGGCTTCTGCGATGGACATGGAAGCCGAGGGCGGTGCGAGCGCAGGCCTTGATGAAGGCGGTGACGCACGACTGGCAATTGTCGCTGCCGGCAGTGGTGTTTCAGCATCTGGCACCAATGACCCGACACAGATGACAGAGAGTGAGTTGCGTGCAGAACTTGCCATCGCCAGGGAATCACTGGAAACCGAACGTGTTGAAAAAGAAGAGTTACAACAACGCGTGGAAACACTCGAGGGGCAGCTCGACAAGATGCAGTCGCTGCTGACGCTGGAAGATGCAGATCTTGCCGGGATGCAACAGGCTGCGACACCTGTCGAAGGTGAAGCCATGCCAGCGGGTGAGAGCGCGGAAGAGCTTGCCGGGGAACAGCTGGAGCTGATTGAAGAAGCAGAGACCGAAGCTGCTGCGCTTGAAGAAGACATTACGGCCACTGAGGAAGCTGCTGTCGAGGAAGCTGGAGAGCAGGCAGTGTTCATTGATGAGGAACAGGTCGAGATCGTTGAAGAAGCTGTGGAGCAGCCCGTTGCTCCAGCTGAAGATTTCACGGTATCGCCTTCAACACAGCCTGCATTTATGCAGGAGCAGAAACAGGGGCTTTCAGCTCTGTTGAATAACCCGATGTTACTTGCGGTTGCTGGCGGTGCGCTGTTACTCGTGCTGTTGCTGATTGCTCTTATCATGAAACGCCGCAAGGCAGGTCCTGATGAGGAGTCTGCCGTTACCAGCAATCTTGAAGACATCGCAGAGCCGGACGAGGCAGATGCTGCCATCACCGAGGTCAGGGTCGAGCAGGAAGTAGCGTCCGCTGACGAAGCTGAGCTTGAACAGGAACCAGTGGCAACAGAGCCGGAAACTGAAGCAGCGGCTGTGGTACCTGCTGCAGAAGATGAAACCGCTGCACAGACAGGGGCGGAAGCGGGTGATGAAGAGGCGCGTGATGACATCATTGCCGAGGCTGATGTGTATCTTGCCTATGGTATTTATCAACAAGCGGAAGAACTGCTGCAAAATGCTATCAAGGACAACCCGGATAATGACAGCTATCGGGTAAAACTGGCAGAAACCTATTTCGCCGGCAAGAACAAGGATGCATTCATAGAGCTGGCAACCGAGATGAACCAGCGCAGGAACGGTGAGGATACACCTGACTGGAACAAGATTGTAGCAATGGGTAAACAGATCAGTCCCGAGCATGCGCTGTTCGCAGCTGCGGCTGCAGAAATGGTCGGCGAGCTCGAGATGGACGACCTGGTTTCGCATCAGCCGGAATCGACTGACATTGATCTTGGTGCAGAAACCGAACAGGAAGCGATGGCACCTGAACTGGACCTGGATATGGACGAAGCAGCCGCTGAAGAAAATGAAGAAGTGGCGGCTGAACCTGTCGAGAGCGTTGAGTTTGATCTGTCTGAGACAGGCGCCGGGGCAGAAGCAGAATCCGAAGATGAAAGCGTGGAGTTCGATCTGGCTGAGACGCAGGCGCTTGAGCCTGAACAGGCAGAGGAAGAATTCTCACTGGATATCGAGGCATCCGAGCTGGGCATCGAGGAAGAGCCTGAAGCACAGGAAGATGATAGTGACGCTGAAGTCAGTTTTGATCTTGATGACGTCAGCGCCGAAGCTGAAGAAGCCCTCACTGCGGATGAAACAACAGAAGAAGGGCTGTCACTGGATAATGTTGATGACAGCAGTCTTGAATTCGACATTGGTGGTGATGAGACTGAACGGGCAAGCGAGCCCGGGACAGCAGAAAAGTCGCCGGAAGAGTCAGCCGAAATACTCGATTTCACCGAAGAACTGGCGGAAGAACCGGCTGAAGAGGTGGGAGAGCCACTGGTAACCGAACCGGAGGCAACAGAAGCTCAGGCTGCAGAGCCGGAAGCAGAGTCGCTGTCTTTTGAACAGTCGATGGATAGTGATAGTGATCTTGATCTGTCTGATCTTGATGACATCGACGAGGTCAGTACCAAGCTCGATCTGGCCAAGGCTTATCTGGATATGGGTGATGCAGACGGCACACGCAGTATCCTTGATGAGGTTTTGTCTGAAGGCGACGATGAACAGAAGAAGGAAGCTGAAGAACTGCTCAGACAGCTCGGATAATCATCGGCCCACAACGCGTAACCTTTTTATTGAAATCCACTACGGCATCAGGGAAACCTGGTGCCGTTGTTGTTTATGACTGAAACAGAACAGCGGGCAAGTGCCCGGATAGCGCTCGGTATCGAATACGATGGCAGCGGTTATAGCGGCTGGCAGATGCAGTCGCACGGAACCCGGACGGTACAGCACGAAGTCGAAGAAGCGCTTTCAATCGTGGCTGATCACCCGGTACAGGTTGTATGTGCCGGGCGTACGGACACCGGTGTTCACGCCACCGGGCAGGTGGTGCATTTTGATACGCAGGCGGTCAGAAAGCCCAGGGCATGGGTGATGGGGGTTAATACTCATTTGCCTGATGATGTTTGCATACACTGGGCTCAACAGGTTGATCCTGCTTTCAGTGCGCGTTTCAGCGCCACGATGCGCAGCTACCGTTATATCATTCAGCAACGCCCGGCAAGGCCGGCTTTATACAATCATCGTGTAACCTGGGTGCATGATAAGCTCGACAGCACTGCAATGCAGCAAGCGGCGCAGGCGCTGCTGGGTGAAAATGACTTTTCATCATTTCGGTCATCAGCCTGCCAGGCCGAGCATGCCATGCGGTTTGTAAAATCAATTGATGTCGCCACTGAAGGTGAGTTCGTCTATATCGATATCCAGGCCAATGCTTTTTTACACCACATGGTGCGAAATATTGTTGGTTCCCTGCTGAAGGTTGGTAGCGGCGAAAAACCGGTTGGCTGGATAGCCACATTGCTGGCATTGAAAGACCGCACCAGGGCAGGGCCCACGGCACCCGCGGCCGGCCTGTATCTGGTTGCGGTACAATACCCGAAGGCATATGGCCTGCCGGTTTCGGTTAACATACCGCGCTTTGGCGGCTGATCCAGCCGGCTATTAACGTTTTTACGGGACCAGCCATTGAAACAACGTACACGTGTTAAAATCTGCGGCATTACCCGTGCCCAGGATGCGCTCGCAGCGGCAACGCTGGGAGTTGATGCAATTGGCCTGGTGTTTTACGAAAAAAGCCCGCGTAATGTCAGCATTGAACAGGCGGCAGCCATTTGCCGACAACTGCCTGTATTTGTGAGTACCGTGGCACTGTTCCTGGATGCCGAGCAATCACTGATTGATCGGGTGCTGGCCGACGTGCCAGTCGATTTGCTGCAGTTTCATGGAGCCGAAGAACCGGCTTTTTGTGAACAATTCCCCAGGCCGTACATCAAAGCTCTGGGAATGGAAAATACTGACCGCAAGGATCTGATCAGCCGGTCACGCGCTTATGCAAATGCCAGGGGGTTGTTGCTCGACAGTCATGCACCGGGAGCAGCAGGAGGAACCGGTGAGACTTTTGACTGGGAGAATATACCGGTGCTTGACAAGCCGGTCATCCTGGCAGGCGGTTTGACAGTCGACAATGTCGCCGCAGCGATTGACCGTGTTCAGCCGTGGGCAGTCGATGTCAGTAGCGGTGTGGAATCGGACAAGGGTATTAAAAGTGTCGACCTGATGTCGGCATTCATGCAAGAGGTTGCTAATGTCAACAGATAGCACGAAACAGACAATTGATTATGCAGCGATGCCTGATGATCGCGGTCATTTTGGAATCTACGGCGGTCGTTTTGTTTCTGAAACGCTGATGCAGGCTCTGGATGAGCTACGTGACGCCTATGACAGATTCAGCAGAGACAAGGACTTCCAGGCGCAGTTTGATGCGGATCTCGCCTACTATGTTGGCCGTCCCAGTCCCCTGTATCATGCAGAACGCCTGTCGCGTGAGACAGGTGGCGCGCAGATATTTCTGAAGCGTGAAGATCTCAATCATACCGGCGCCCACAAGGTCAACAACACCATCGGCCAGGCCTTGCTGGCCAGGGCGATGGGCAAGAACCGGGTTATTGCTGAAACCGGTGCCGGACAGCATGGCGTTGCCAGCGCTACCGTGGCCGCACGCTTTGGCATGGAATGCGTGGTCTATATGGGTGCCGAAGATATCGAACGCCAGGCGCCTAACGTTTATCGCATGAAGCTGCTCGGTGCCGAGGTCGTGCCGGTAACTTCCGGATCAAAAACACTCAAGGATGCATTGAATGAAGCGATGCGTGACTGGGTCACCAACGTCGATAACACCTTCTATATCATCGGTACCGTTGCCGGACCGCACCCGTATCCGCGCATGGTACGTGATTTTCAGTCAGTCATCGGGCGTGAGGCGCGCAGCCAGATACTCGAATTGACCGGCAGGTTACCTGACGCGCTGGTTGCCTGTGTCGGTGGCGGCTCCAATGCGATTGGGCTGTTCCACCCGTTCCTGGGTGACGAATCGGTTGCCATGTACGGTGTCGAGGCAGCAGGAGATGGCCTGGAAACCGGCCACCATGCGGCGCCATTGTGTGCGGGCAAGCCGGGTGTGCTGCATGGGAACCGTACCTACCTGATGGAAGACAGCGGTGGCCAGATCATCGAGACACACTCGGTGTCTGCAGGGCTCGACTATCCGGGCGTGGGTCCGGAGCATTCGTGGCTCAAAGATATTGGCAGGGTAAACTATACCTCCATTACCGATAAGGAAGCGCTGCAGGCCTTTCACCAATTAACGCGCATAGAGGGCATTATTCCGGCGCTGGAGTCCAGTCATGCGATTGCATACGCTATCAAGCAGGCTGCTGCAATGGACCCGGAACAAAGTCTCATTATCAATCTTTCCGGTCGTGGCGATAAGGACATCAATACCATAGCCAAAATCGAGGGCATAGAACTGTGAGTCGTTTACTGGCGTGTTTTGCGCGTTTACAGGCAGAGGAACGCAAGGCCCTGATACCGTATATCATGACAGGAGATCCGCATCCCGATGTCACCGTGCCGTTGATGCATGCCATGGTCAGGGCCGGGGCAAACATTATCGAGCTTGGTGCGCCGTTCTCGGATCCGATGGCGGACGGGCCGGTCATCCAGGCGGCCGCCGAGCGTGCCCTCGAATTCGATATCTCACTGGGTGATGTTTTCGCAGCTGTGAAGCAATTCCGCAAACTGGATGATGTGACACCGATTATCCTGATGGGATATCTGAACCTGATCGAGGCCGCCGGCTATGATGCATTTGCGCGGCGCGCTGCCGAGGCCGGTATTGACGGTGTGATCACGGTGGATATGCCACCGGAGGAGGCGGAAGACTATATCGCGGCTCTCGAGGCCAATGCACTTGACCCGGTGTTTCTGATTGCGCCAACAACCACTGAGCAGCGTATCGTGAAAATCGGTGCTGTTGCCAGCGGGTTTGTCTATTATGTGTCGCTCAAGGGAGTAACCGGTGCGGCCAATCTTGATGTCGACAGCGTCAGGGAAAAGGTCGA
>JASFVM010000196.1:0-5385 GCA_050049835.1 Gammaproteobacteria bacterium | reverse complement strand
TCACCTATGCCACGTGTGCCTCCGCCGATACGTGCTGCGGGTGCCCCGCGCATGGGAGGCTTGTAGGTAAATGCACCACCGGTTTCTGCGGCCAAGCCAGTTGATGATGTCATCGCCAGGCCAAGCGCCATGCCAGTGAGTATATTGATCGTCTTCATAATTCCCCTCCCTTCCATTCCATTTCAATAAGACAGCTGTCAACATTGTACAGCCGAATTGATCAAGACTGGTAGCTTTCTGAATAAAAAACAATGCCCGTCAACAAATATTTATTCTGCCAGAATCCGGTTGCCTGCGATAAATGACCATTCCTCGGCACAAGCGTTGACAACTGCAAGCTCAGACATCCAGATGACTAAAGACCCATCAACGCAAAAACATCCACGCCTTTTGATTTACCCTTGAGCTGCAAGGTACCGACCCTTTCAAGGTTGACACTGTCATCGAGTTGCTCAGCTGTCGAAGCCGCCACCATGACCTGGCAATAGGGATCGAGAAAGCGCTCATCAATCTCCTTGCCGTAACTCTCCAGGCGGGCAGCCGTATTGACCACATCGCCGATGGTGGTGTACTTCATGCGTTGCGCACTGCCAAGACAGCCTGCCACCACTTGCCCCGTGGCGAGGCCCATGCGCATTTTAACCAGCGGTGCATTCTCAGCAGTCCACGATGCATTCAATGCTTCCATTTCCTTGCGCATAGCCAACGCACAACGTATAGCGTTAGCGGCATCCTGCTGGATTTCTTCTGGCCTGGTACGCGGTAGAGGTACTCCGAAATTGGCTTTGATCGCATCGCCGTAATAATCATCAACCACGCCACCGTGCTTGATAACCAGCCCCGCCATGGTCTCCATGTAATTATTCAACCAGTCCATCAATTCTGCCGGTGACAGGCGTTCCGCTACCGGGGTGAAGTTGGCCAGATCAGAGAACAGCACGGTCACCGTCATGGTCCGCGGTTCCAGCCGGCCGCCCTTGAGAAAAGTCTCGCGGTTCTTCCACATTTCATCGGCGACCTCGGATGACACGTTCTTGCTGAAAAGATCCATCAGGAACTTCTTCTCCTGCTTTTCATGACCGGACAGGAATGCGGTCACCAGCCCCGCCGAGGTTATCCAGGCGACAGCTACCGGCGCGACCGGCAACCACCAGTGGTAGATAAAGGCGATGGCCGTTGTCGCCACGAGCAGAAGCAAACCTGTGACTGTAAGCAGTGAAAATTTCAGCGTGGAATGTGCCATCAGGCCAACCAGCGCCGCCGCCAGGCCCCACAGCAGGATCCACAGGTTCTCATAACGATCACTGAGGAAACGCATCAGCTGATCGCCTTCCAGCGCTGCGCGCAGTAACTGGCTGACTTCATAACCGTGCACCGCGATTCCGGCCGTCGCCTGGCCGCGTTGAGTGAAACGGTCATACGGCGTCAGAAACTCGTCCTTCACGCTTTCAGCATTAACGCCAAAGATGACGACATTGTCTTTGATGACATCCGGGTCGACACGTCCTTCCAGCACATCGCTGAGCGAATAGGTCTTGAAGCGATCAGCGCCCCCTTTGAAATCGAGTATGTATTGATAACCACGATCATCCGCATCTGCATAGAAGGCATCATTACCTTGAAACGGCGGAAAGGTTACTTCACCAAGGCGAATATGTTCTGGATTCGGGACACCTGCTTGCGGCGTGATGCCCTCTGCCGCGAGGTAAGTCATCGCCAGGCGCAAGGCCAGCGAAACCGAGAAATTCTCACCGTCATCGAGAAACAGCAAACCACGACGCACCACGCCATCGTCATCCACCGGCACATCGGCAAAACCGATTTGTTCGGTTCCTCGCAGTACTTCCGGTCCCGCCACATGCTTGCTTTTATCGGTACCGAATTTTTCGATAATAAAAACGCGCTTTTCACTTGTGAGCAAATTATTCAGTTCATCGGTACCGGGCGACACCGGAATATCACGATACAGATCCACGCCAATGGCGCGCGGTTCACTGGCCAGCAGCTTGTTCAGTGTCTCCGCCATGCGCTTGTCGGTCAGCGGCCACTCGCCGAGCTTCTGGATATCCGGCTCGACAGTTTGCACAAGCACCACGCGCGGCTCCGGAATGCTTTGCTGTTCCTTCAGGCGCAGATAAATATCGTAGGTTGCCAGTTCAACGAACTGGAAAAACCCAAGGCTACGCAATCCAATGATAATTACACTGGCTGTCAAACCCAGGGCAAGACTGATAACAACCGGTGCACGCAGGCGATCGAGTTGTTCAGCAATCATGGCAAGTGCTTCCGGCAAACATCATCGTAAAATTCAATAGACATCCTGCAGCGCATCATACCTGTTTCCAGCCATCTGGCACACACTGATTACCGCAAACATTCAGATAAAACAATCTTATAAAACGTATAACGTGATAATGAAGTTCAACAGGATGAAGAACATGTACCATCAGATAACATCGCGCTCCGATTCAATGCATCAATATCGTGCATTGCACCAAAATGCATCGCGCTCCATTAGATTTCATTTCATGAATTAGTGATAACTAGCTGTTATTAAAGTAAACACATATTGGTACTGTTATGGGCATGTTAATTGCTTGCATATACAAAATGCCCAAACATAACCGAGCTTACATGGATGCCAAATCATTAGACTTCTCCCCGCTGCAACGTTATCTCGAAGACCTGCACAGCAGCCTGAAGGATTACAACGCAGGCGAAGTCGCCAGCTACATACCGGAGTTATTGCGCGCAAATCCCGACTGGTTTGGTATCACCATCGCGACCGTAGATGGCCATGTTTACCAGGCGGGTGATACCCAGCAGTCATTCACAATCCAGTCGATTTCGAAAGCATTCGTTTACGGCCTGGCACTGGAAGACAACGGCCTCGACAAAATGGCCTCGCGGGTTGATGTTGAACCTTCGGGCGAAGCCTTCAACTCCATCAGCCTGCGTCCGGACACAGGGCGACCACTCAACCCGATGATCAATGCCGGAGCAATTGCCACAGCAGCCATGGTTGACGGTGATAACTGTGAGACCAAGATCAAGCGAATTCTTGAGTGTTTTACCCGTTATACAGGACACGAACTCGAGATTGACGAAGATGTTTTCCGCTCGGAAAAAGATACCGGTCATCGTAACCGTGCGATTGCACACCTGTTGCGCGGATTCGGTATCCTCGATGACCCGCCCGAAGGTATTCTCGATGTCTATTTCCAGCAGTGTTCGATCAATGTCACCTGCCGTGATCTCGCCGTGATGGGCGCCTGCCTGGCGAACAATGGCGTCAATCCGGTCACCGCGGTACGCACGCTGAAAACTGAATATGTCCCGAAAGTACTCAGTGTGATGGGCACATGCGGCATGTACGATTACTCGGGCAACTGGGTTTATACCGTTGGCATGCCGGCCAAGAGTGGCGTTGGCGGTGGTATCGTTGCTGTGTTGCCGGGGCAACTGGGCCTGGCTGTGTTCTCACCGCGCCTCGATGAACGCGGTAACAGCGCACGCGGCATCAAGGTATGCGAACAGATATCAGCAGATTTTGGCTTGCATCTGTATCACTCAGTACGGGCCACGACTGCCACGGTGATCCGTGTGATCTATGATGGTTCGCAGGTGCACTCCAAGAAACTGCGCCGCAATAATGAAATGCAATTCCTCGAATCAAATGGTCAGTTGATTCGTGTCTACCAGTTGCAGGGCGACCTGATGTTCGGATCGACAGAATCCGTTGTCAAGAATGTGATCGACGCTCTTCCTGATGGCGATTATTTCATTCTGGATCTCAAGCACGTATTCGAAATAGACCGCTCCGCCTGCCAGCTGATGCAGAAGCTGAAGGATCTGATATACAACCAGGGCAAGACACTGCTGTTTACCCATACTTCAGATAAATACGGTTTTACCCGCTACATGAAACTGCATACCAGGAATGATGGTGACCAGTACATGTTTGCATTCTCCGATACCGACCATGCCCTGGAGTGGTGTGAAGACAAACTGCTGACACAGGATCGGGCTGAACAATTACTGGCACGCGTTGAGCTTGGGGATCAGGATCTTTGCCAGGGTCTGACAGCGGATGACATTATTAAATTAAAGGCCATCGTAAAACTTGTAAGCTATGAAGCTTACAAGACGGTATTTCGTTGCGGCGACGCAGCCGATTCGATGTTTTTAATAATCGAAGGCGAAGTCGAAGTGTTGCTGCCAACCGAGGCCGGGATCAGAAAACGTCTGGCCATGCTTTCGCCCGGGATGTCATTCGGTGAAATGGCGCTACTGAACCATCGCACGCGCTCGGCTGATGTGCGTACAACCTGTAACAGCCAGTTTGCACAAATCGTTTTCGATGAAATCCCGGAAGATATACGCCTGAACCTGATTACCAATTTTGCCGAACAACTGGCACGCAAACTTGGCCGGGAAACGCGGGAGTTACAGCATCTGGATTAACAGGAATGCATACCTTCAATGTTCATGTAATCCTGCATCAAAGAGATTTATATAGTTGCCTGATTTGAAGTGAATAAAGGCATATAAATGTTTCCGGAATGTAACAAAATCTCACTTTATATATGGAATAGATGAGCACGAAGGAAACAGATCACATTAAAATAATAATACAAGATATTGTTTTTATTATTTATAAGGGTTTTCAGATATTGTATGAATTTTTTTTAAATATGTATACATTGACAATATGTCAGGGTTATACTCTGTCGAATTGCTACGGATCTGCATCCAGATACAACGAGGTACTGTGAGTGGCAAAGGAATCTGCCACAGGATCAGCAGCTGCATTACACATGCAATTGCAAAACATAAATGTTTTAAATACGGAGATCATAATATGATTACTCACTTCAACCGATTCTTGTTGATGTTATTGGCATCCCTCGGAATCTCATTATCACTTATATCAAATAGCTACGCACTTGGATTAACCAGTAGCACATCGACCTTCTCGTGGAAATCTGTCGGTACTAATGCTCTTGTGTGCAAAGCAGATGAAGGTGAAATTTCTATTGATGCCAATCCCACTGGAGGTGGTATTTTTAACGAAGAAGGTCACGATATTCAATTTTTGATGGAAAGCAGCACTTATATTGATGAGACTACTGGAGTTCCTACAGTTAAAACGAAATCTCATACCTGCTATGAAGTACCTGCTGACGCAAATGGTCAACCGACGATCACTTTTGAAGATTGTGAAAGTGGTAATTACTCAGACTCAGACTGCAAGGTCGGTGAATTCACCCTCGATCAAAAAGTTGAAGACTTAGATGGCGGAGATGGTGTGCTAAGCAACTGTTTACAGTTCAACCAATCCGGCGGCTTGGAAACTTACCGTTGTCAGGTCAGTAATGGCGCACC
>JASFVM010000195.1:0-5402 GCA_050049835.1 Gammaproteobacteria bacterium | reverse complement strand
CCCGGAAGTTATATTGAAGAGGTTGATGGAAGAACGCGATCCACTCTACAGGAAAACAGCCGATCACATCATCAACACCGGCAAGAACTCGATACGCGGCGTAATAAAAGCTATTATTGCCTGCCTTGAAAGAAACAGTAAAGATAAACGCCAATGATCACCCTTACCGTTGACCTGGGAGACCGCAGCTACCCGATCTATATCGGCGATGATCTGCTGGGCAATACAACGCTACTACAACAGCACATTCCCGGCCGTAATGTACTGGTTGTGAGCAACGTTACTGTCGCCCCACTCTATCTGGAAAAGATACTGGCCATGTTAGCCGACAGGCACGTTGAGACCTGCATCCTGCCTGATGGTGAGGAATACAAGAATCTGGACACTCTTAACACCATATATGATGTGCTTCTTGGCAAAAAACTTGATCGCAACTCCACCATCATTGCACTGGGCGGAGGTGTTATTGGTGATATGGCCGGCTTTGCCGCCGCCAGTTATCAACGCGGAGTGCATCTGATACAGATTCCCACCACCCTGCTCGCCCAGGTTGATTCTTCTGTTGGTGGCAAAACCGCGGTCAACCACCCGCTGGGCAAGAATATGATCGGCGCTTTCTATCAACCACGAGCCGTCATTGCTGATACCTCGAGCCTGAGTACACTGCCCGACCGCGAACTCAGCGCCGGTATTGCAGAGGTCATCAAGTACGGTCTGATTCGCGATTTGCCGTTCTTCGACTGGCTGCAACAGAACATGACAAAACTGCTGGCACGTGATGCCGATGCCCTCGCCCATGCCATCGATGTTTCCTGCCGCAACAAGGCCGAAGTGGTCGCTACAGACGAGAAAGAAAGCGGCCAGCGCGCCCTGCTGAACCTCGGCCATACCTTTGGTCATGCCATTGAAGCAGGCATGGGTTACGGCAAATGGCTGCATGGCGAAGCCGTCGCTGCGGGAATGCGCATGGCAGCGATCATGTCGCATCAACTGGGATGGATCAGCGCCAATGATGTCGACCGTATTACTGAACTGCTCAAACAGGCAAGCCTGCCAGTTGATGCGCCTGCAGAACTCAGCCCGGAACGCTTCGTCGAACTGATGTCGGTCGATAAAAAAGTCATGGACGGCGTGTTGCGCCTTGTCTTGCTGAAAGATATCGGTCATGCTGTCATTACCAACGACTATACACAAGAACAGCTGATTGAAGCGATCCGGAGCAGTTATCCGGTCTGATTCAGTCCGTTGCAGCCTTATGGATAATCTCGCCTCCTACGCCTGTACTGATGAAAATTCAAGGGGCCGCATTCACCCCGAAGACAAGCCGATCTACCGCAACCAGTTCCAGCGCGACCGCGATCGCATTATTCATTCCGCAGCATTTCGCAGACTGGAATACAAAACACAGGTGTTCGTCAACCATGAAGGCGACCTTTTTCGTACTCGACTGACGCATTCGCTTGAAGTAGCCCAGATAGCCCGCAGCATTGCCCGCGAACTTCATCTGCACGAGGACCTTGCAGAAGCGATTTCATTGTCGCACGATCTTGGACACACGCCGTTTGGTCACGCCGGGCAAACAGCCCTGAACCGCTGTATGCATGATTATGGCGGCTTTGAACATAACCTCCAGTCACTTCGTGTTGTCGATAAACTGGAGCAGAAATATGCCGGGTTTCCTGGCCTTAACCTGATGTTCGAAACACGTGAAGGTATTCTCAAACATTGCTCGGTAAAAAACGCGAGAACCCTGGGCAAAGTCGCACAGCGCTTCATTGACAAGACCCAACCGGGCCTTGAAGCACAGATCGTCGATCTTTCAGATGAAACCGCCTATAGCAATCATGATGTTGATGATGGCCTGCGATACGGGCTTATCCTGTTTGACGAGTTACTCGATATAAAACTGTTTCGTGATCAATACGAGAAAGTAGCCGGAAGATACCATGAGATTAACAATCGGCAAATGATTCACGAAATCATCCGTCGCATGATAAATGTTATGGTTGTTGACCTGATAGATACCAGCCGCAATAACATTGAAAAGGCAAATCTTCAATCTCTGGATGATGTTCGTAATCAGCCAGAACCGCTGATCTCGTTCAGCGACGAAATGACAGCCCTGAATCTGGAGCTCAAACAGTTTCTGCGTGAAAATCTGTACCAGCACTACCGCGTACATCGAATGAGCAGAAAGGCCTATGATATCATCACCGCGCTGTTTGATGCTTTCATGAACGACATCAAAATACTGCCTCCTGAAGCACGTGACCAATGCACTGCCATGCAGAACATAACAGGCGATGAAGGTATCGCCCGCGGTGTCGCTGACTATATTGCCGGCATGACTGACAGATATGCTATTGTTGAATATGAACGCATATTCAATCCAAGACAGCTGTCATTCGTTAACCTTATTCCCTAGAAAAGTACATGGCAGGCAGAATCCCACAATCATTCATTGACGAATTGATTGCCCGAGCCGATATTGTTGAAGTCATTAATGCGCGCGTGCCGTTAACAAAGAAAGGTCGCGAATATACTGCCTGCTGCCCATTCCATAACGAGAAAACACCTTCTTTTACCGTCAGTGAGTCGAAGCAGTTTTATCATTGCTTTGGTTGCGGCGCACATGGCACCGCGATCGGCTTTTTAATGGAGTATGAACATCTGGACTTTGTTGATGCGATTGAAACACTGGCTGCTGAATATCACGTTGAAGTTCCACGTGAGGTATCTGTTGACAGTGGCAGCCGCGCAGGAAACGCGAAACAGCCTCTGTACGATATACTCGATCAGGCAGCGAATTTATACCAGCAGCAATTGCGTCTGTCGGACAGGGCCATCCACTATTTAAAACAACGGGGTCTCAGTGGTGAGATCGCCAAACGCTACAGGCTTGGTTACGCACCCGACAACTGGAATTTCCTGCTGGAGAAGCTGGACAATAGTCCGGATAATATCAAGAACCTGAATGCTGCAGGCCTGCTCGTCGAGAAATCTTCCAGCAAACGCTATGATCGCTTCCGCGACCGCATCATGTTTCCAATCCTTGATCGACGTGGCCGGACCATCGCTTTCGGCGGACGCATCATTGATGAAGGTGAACCGAAATATCTTAACTCACCGGAAACCGCTATCTTCCATAAAGGCTATGAACTTTATGGGTTCTACGAAGCACGACAGGCAGTAAGAAATCTTCAACGCCTGCTCGTTGTGGAAGGTTATATGGATGTAGTGGCGCTGGCGCAGAACGGCATCGAGTATGCTGTCGCCTCTCTTGGCACAGCGACCACGAGGGACCAGATACAAAAACTGTTCCGTTCAGTGCCTGAAGTTATTTTCTGTTATGACGGCGACCTTGCCGGGCACAAGGCTGCATGGCGCGCACTTGAAAACGCACTACCCATTCTGCGTGATGGTCTTTCTGCCAAATTTCTGTTTTTGCCTGATGGTGAAGATCCCGATTCCATGGTGCGCAAGGAAGGAAGAGAGGCATTTGAATCACGTCTTGTAAATGCCACGCCGTTGTCCGACTTCCTGTTTGATAATTTGCTGCAGGAAATCGACACCAGCTCGATGGATGGCAAGGCAAAACTGGCAAAAACTGCCAGGCCCCTGCTGGCAGCACTACCAGAAAGTATATTCAGGGACCTGATGTACCAGCGTCTTTCCGAGCTGGTTGGCGTCAGTGATGAGAAACTCAAAGATGTACAGGCGACAGCTCAAAAAGCATCAATACAGCAACAGCCAACGACCCGTTCTCGCCAACACCGGGAAATCAAGACGAATGCCTTGCGAGATGCCATTGCATTACTGCTGCAGCACCCCGAACTGGCCAGAGAAATAACGGTACCCGACTATTTCGCAACTGCATCGATACAGGGTTTTTCACTGCTTCATGCCTTATACGAGACGATCATCAGCTGCCCCGATATCTCATCATCGGCTTTACTTGAGCGCTGGCGCGATAACAAAGACTTCGAAATAGTACAGAAGCTGATTCAGCGAAATGTTTTTGGCACCGATGAAAAGACGGGGCAAATCGCGGTATTCAGCGATGCGATACGAAGCCTCAACATGAAATTCAGGGATGCTCGCTTTGAAATCCTGGAAAACAAGCTCAAACAAAGCGGACTGGATCCGGCAGAGCTTGAAGAATACAAATCTTTGCTGGTGAGATAGCCCGTTGATGCCTGCAATTGCTGTCGCCATGTTGACAACACGGGCAAATACTGCATAATCCGTCGTCAATCAAGCGCCAATTTGACTCAGATTGCGGGCGCTTAATAAATACAGCTAAAGCGAGTTCCGATATACGAACATTATCGAAAACCCGTCCCAGGCTGTGCTTAGACGGGTTTTTTATTGCCTTTCACAAGGCCACAATTTGCAGGTATATCTATGAGCAGTTATTTATTTACATCAGAATCAGTTTCTGAAGGCCATCCGGACAAAGTCGCCGACCAGATCTCCGATGCTGTCCTGGATGCGATTTTCGAACAGGATACCGGGGCACGTGTTGCATGTGAAACCATGGTCAATACCGGTATGGTCATCATTTCTGGTGAGATCACTACCGAAGCCTGGGTCGATATGCAGGGCGTCGTCCGCAAGACAGTCAGAGAAATCGGTTACAACCATTCAGACATGGGGTTTGACTGGGAGTCCTGTGCCGTGCTGACTTCAATTGATAAACAGTCGGCTGATATCGCCATGGGCGTTGATGAGTCCAGCGATCATGAGCAGGGCGCTGGTGACCAGGGTCTTATGTTCGGCTATGCCAGCAATGAAACCGATGTATTGATGCCGGCACCGATTACTTATGCGCACAGGCTGGTCAAGCGCCAGGCCGAGATGAGAAAGAATGGTACCCTGCCCTGGCTGCGGCCGGACGCGAAAAGCCAGGTAACTTTCAAGTACGAAGGCGGTAAACCGGTAGGCATTAATGCTGTCGTCCTGTCGACGCAGCATAACCCGGATATCGCCTATAAAACACTGCGCGAAGCCGTCATGGATGAGATCATCAAGCCCGTACTACCGGCGGAATGGCTTGACCAGTGTTCACAGGAAAGTATCCATATCAATCCAACCGGCAAGTTCGTCATTGGCGGCCCTGTCGGTGATTGCGGCCTGACCGGACGTAAAATCATTGTTGACACCTACGGTGGTATGGCCCGTCACGGCGGCGGCGCTTTTTCCGGCAAGGACCCGTCGAAAGTTGACCGTTCAGCGGCCTATGCCGGACGTTATGTGGCAAAAAACATCGTTGCAGCCGGTCTCGCTGACAGGTGCGAAATACAGGTGTCATACGCGATTGGCGTCGCTGAACCTACCTCTATCTCGGTACAAACCTTCGGCACCGGCAAGATCGATGATGACCGAATTATTGAACTTGTGCG